>NZ_JBHXML010000008.1:64067-159141 GCF_042720345.1 Kitasatospora sp. NPDC058478
TAATGAGTATAGAATCTAAGCATGGCGAAGGGGGGGAATGGCCTCCCCTCCATCGAAAGGAACTTCACATGTTCACGCAGCTCGCCCAGGACACCGCCAAGCTCATCCACAACCCCGGCATTCAGGCCCGCGCCATCCTCAACTCCGTGTACGTGGACGTCACCCCGGACGACGAGCGCACCGTGAAGATCACGTTCACCCCGGGCTCCACTGCCGGCTGGGTGCGGGTCGACTTCACGCTGCTCGACGTGAGGAAGGCCTCCCTCGACACCTCCAGCGGCGAGTGCGACGTCACCTCGATCGCGAACGCGACTAAGCAGCTGCACAACACGCTCTTCGACGTGATCGAACTCTGGTACACGCCGGTCGCCTGAGGCCTCGTAGGCCCGGGGGCCGCACGCCGGCGGTCCCCGGGCCCAATCCCCTGCCATGACGACCCGGAGAAAACCGTGCTCCTTCGCGTGATGATCGCCGCCGCCCTCATAGCCCCGGCCCCGGTTGCTGCGCAGCCTGTCGGATGGCGCGTCGTCATCCACATCCAGGGCCCCGGGATGAGCATCGCCCGGATCATGCCCGAACCCCTGTGTGCGAGCACCAGCAACAACCTCACCGAGTCCCTGCTCGTCGACGGATTCGAGTCCTACGGGGTGATCGCCCCGACCGGGGCGGACGCGGCCGCCAGGGTCCGCTACCTCTACGACACGCACGCCGAGCCCTCGCCGGACGAGGCTCCGCCCGCAGCCGACTGCTGAACATCCCCTGGGCCGAGTGGCCCGGCCCGCAACTACAGGGAGTACTGCCATGCCCGTGAGCGCGCCACGCTCTGACCGTCGAGTTCGTATCACCGCTGGTGGAAGCGCAGACTGTCTCGGCACCATCACCGACGAGATAGGCCCGTACGGCCCCTGGGCCGTGACCCTCGACGGCGACACGGCCCGTGGGCCCCTGGCCTACTGGCCGCACGAGCTCACCGCTGCTCCGCCCAACGCGCTGCTCGTCACCCCCGCCGGCGACGCCGTGCCGGTGAACCTGCCGGTCGATCCGGCCGCCTGGCTCGCCGCGGTCGAGCAGCACCTCGGCGGAAAGGCGGAGTGCACCCACTACACCGCCACATGCCCGCACGACACGCCCGTGGTCAGCCTCGCTGTCCTGGAGGACAGTGACGGCATGCCGGTGAACTACTACGCCAGCCTCGCCTTCAACGTGCTCCGGCACGACGCCCCCCGCACACTGAAGGGCCCTGCCCTGCTCATGGGTCCCGCTGGTAAGGACGGGGCGCCCACGGACCTTCACAGCCGGCAGCGCGTCGCCCTCGAACAGCTGATGAGCGTCTTGCGGGCCGAACTCCGCATCCCGACCGAGACGTGAGGATCCGCATCGACCTTCACATCGGCCTCGACGCCGAACGGTGGGCCGACGAGGCGGGCGCTGACCCGGGGGACGCCGCGAGAGACGCATGCTGGTACATCAGTGACGCCCGCGACTGTATCCCGCACTTCGGGGAGGACGGCTGCCCTGCCTTTCTGCGGGCCCTGCCCGGATGGACCGAAGAACAGGACATCCTCGGCGCGGTGGAGATCCGCACCCTGTGGAGGGCGGAGTGCCCGGCGGCCGACTGGATCGCCTGGCGTGAACACCCAGGCCCGTACATCAGCGGGCACACGGTGCCACCGGGAAAGGCCCGGGAGGACCTGGCCCGCATCGCGGTCGAAGGACTGGTCGGCATGTCCTTGCTCGCAGACGCCCACGCGGTCATGACCCTCACCCGCCCGTGGGAGCAGGTCTACGACAACCACTGGCGCACGCACCCAGAACGTCGGCGCCGCGTCCCCTGCTAGCTCACCACGGCGCGAAGGCAGGACCGTTGCTCGTCGCCCTGCAATCCATCACCTGCCCGCGGTGCACGTTCACCGTCGAACCCGGCGACCCTGTCGGCCTGATCGACGGCGAGCTGTGCTGCGAGGACTGCACCTACGCCCACCAGTGGGCCACCACCGGGCTCTGAAGGGGCCCATCAGAGAAGGAGGGCTGAACCATGCCCAACAGTACTTTCGCGCTCGCCGTCGACCCGGACGGAACCCAGGACGAGATGTTCCAGCCGTCGTATGGCGTCGAACAGTTGGAACTGCTGTCCCGGAACCTCGGCGCGGGCTACTCGTCGCTGCCGATCGGCGGGTACACCGTGCACTGCGGAACCCGCTCGAACGCCGAGGAGGCCAACCGGTACGGGCAGCAGATGTGGACCAGGCTCGCGGGCGGCGGACGGGCCCCGTTCTTCCGGGGCGCCGTGTGGATCACCGGCCGCCGGCGCCCCGACGGCACGTACCTGCCGCTCGACCGGGTCGACCTCGACCGCCTCTCCGAGGCCGCGAACTCCCGTCAGTGGGCGCGCCCGGGCGGTCTCGTCATCAGCGGGGCGCAGCTGCAGGGCCAGCGGGACAAGCAGTGCGACGCCCTCGCCGTGCACCGGGACCGGGCCAGTGGGGTGTGGTCGTTCGTGGTCTGCGACGGCGTCGGTGACACCGAGGCTACGGCCGCGTTCGTGCAGCACGTCACCCCGCGCCTGGCGCGCGTCGCCTCGCGGACGGGATCTCCCGGCGACGCGATCCGCACGGTCCGGGCCGAACTGCCCGACTGGCACCGGCGCTCCGGCCTGGAGGGCGAGCCCACTTCGACGGCGGTGGCGGCGACCTGGCATCCCGACTGGGACGAGGTGCGCATCGCCTGGTCCGGTGACTCCCGGGCTTACGTGTTCAGCCCGTCGGGGCGCCGTGAGCAGGCCACCGCGGACCACAACCTGGCCGCAGTGAAGCTGCGGTGCGGCAAGCCGCTGCACCGGTGGGACCACAACCTCCTGTTGTCCGACGTCGGGTACGGGGACATCGGGGAGCGGACCGTTCACCGGGACGCCGTCGACACGCTGCTGCTGTGCACGGACGGCGCCTACCACCCTCTGGATAAGGACGGCAGCGTGAGAACCGCCATCGACTGGTACGCGTACGTGACCCTCGAACACTCCCTGATCAAGTCCACGGCCGGGGAACTGGTCAGCGATGCCGTGGAGCGGGCGGTGAGTGACTTCCGCAAGGGGAGTGGGGAGCTGGCCGACAACGCCAGCGCCCTCATGGTGGCTCTCCCGGCGCGCTGACCTGCCAAAAGGCGGCGGGGTCCGCCCTTTGAGATCTTCCCGGGGGAGTGGACCCCTATCTAGAATGAGTATAGAATCTAACTGTAAAGGGAGGGGGAGAGGCCCCCACCCGCCAGGGAGGGAACCACCGTGAACGCGCTCACCGCCGCCGCCGACGAAGCCCGCTACTACGCCTGCCTCGCCCGCTCCCGCGCCGCCCGCGCCGAGCAGGAGATCCACCGCCTCACCCTCTCCGTCGCCGCCCTCGCCCTCGACTCCGTCGCCCGACTCCTGAACCGCCCCGACCGCGAGAGCGCCGTCCTCGACAACCTCGCCATCGCCGAGAACTACGCCACCAGCCACGACGCCGGCCCCGGCGCACTCCCCGGCGGCTTCTCCCTCGCCGTCCTCGACTACCTCACCGCCTGACCCAACCCGCCCTGGGGCCCGGCCACCGGCCGGGCCCCAGTAGATGGAGAACGCGATGCCCACCACCCCCACTCACACCCGGCCCCTGACCGGCGAACGCGTCGACTTCGACCTGAGCGACCTGGCCGAGTACACCGCAGGACTGCTCGGCCCCACCTGGCACGCCGAACGCCTCACCCAGGACACCGCCCGGGCCCTCGACCTCGACAAACGTCTGACGGCCATCCGAGACCGCGCGGACGGCTTCACCGTCACCTTCGAGCCGATCCCACCCGACTGCTGGGACGACATCGACCCGCTGGCCATGAAGGCCTGCGTCTGGGGCGACCTGGCGACGACAAGTCGCCTCCTGCTCCCGAGCTTCGACACCACCCTCGCCGAGACAGCCGGACAGGCCACCGCCGCCATACGCGACCTGAGGTCCCGATACCCGGCCGGCGCCACCTTCCCGGCCGACGCGGCCGTCACCGCGCCCCACCACCACCAGCGCGCCGCCGCCACAACCATCCGAGCACACCTCGACGAAGGCCCCGATACGGCCCGCACCGCCCACCAACTCCTCGACGACGCCGTAGCCGTCGCCTGGGCGCAGCGCCCCGCAGGCCTCCACGCGCTCACCTTCCCCCAGTACCGGCAGCTAGTACGCGCCGCCCACTTCGCCGCCCTCCTCGCGCGAGCCTTCGACCTCGGCCACGCCGACCACACCGGCGACCTCGCCGCCGAGATCAACACCGCGCTGCTCCTCGACCCGCAGCTCACCCGCTGACCACACCACCCAGCCCCGGGACGAACACCCCGGGGCGATCACCACCACCAACCGGAGAACACCTTGACCACCGACATCGCCTCCGTCTCCGTCGTGGGAGTCGAGATCCGAGGCCCCGAGCACCACCAGCTCACCATCCTCGACGCCATCACCTCGACCGACCCGACCAACATCGGCGCCGTCCGCGGCGCCTTCAGCCTGGTCGAACACGCCGTCACCATCGGCTGGGCCATCCGCCCCGACAGCACCCACGCCCTCACGTTCACCCAGTTCCACGAGCTCGTCCGCGACCGCTACTACGCCGACCTCTACCGCCAGGCCCTCGCCCTGAACGCCGGCTTCGACCGGATCGCCGAGGTCGCCTCGGACATCTCCGTCGCGCTCCTGACCGACCCGCAGCTCAACCTCTGATCGACCCGCCGGGCCGGGCCGCCCGCCGGCGGCCCGGCCTCCAGCCTCCTACCACCACGAAAGGCCTGACGACCATGACCGTGACCATCACCATCTCGATCACCGCCACCATGACCCCGCCCCGAACCGCCGCCGAGGAACTGGCCTTCGTCCCCGAGCAGCACGTGACCCGCGTCGCCTCCCTGATCATTGGCCACAGCGCGAGCCCCGACCTGGTCGACCGCGCCGTCACCGTCGCCTGGGCCCGCCGCCCGCCCGTCATGCGCGGCCTCGACCTGGGCCGCTACCTCGACACGGCACGGCACTTCCACTACGACGTGCTGTTCCACGCGGCCCTGGACCTCGACGGCGACCTCCGCAGCGTCAGCGCCCTCGCCGCAGTCGTCGAGACCGTCCTCGAAGGCAACCCCTACCTGCGGCGCTGACCAGCACAGCCGAACGGAGCACACCATGACCACGCCCGAACCCACCGTCGCCGCCGCTCTGGCCAACGCCATGACCACCCTCACCGGCCTCGGTGCGATGCAGGCCGCACTGCAGGACGAGCCCGCCCGCCTCGACCTGATCGTCAACCGCGACGTCCTGACCGGCCGCACCAAGATCCACGGCTACCTCGAAGGCCGCCGTGTCGCGCACGCCGAGGTCCGCTTCAACCCGGACGAGCCGCGCCTGCACCTCCACGTCGTCGACTCCGGGACGGCCAACGAAAGCCGCCCCCACGCATGGGCACAGACCGTCGAGGGCGCGCCCGGCGCCCCCGAGCCCGTCGCGCAGCACCTCGCCGAGCTGGCCCGCGAGTACCACCGCCCCCACCGGGGCTGCGAACACTGCGGCGTCCACGGCGACCTGCCGACCGCGCCGCAGTGGACGGTCGTCCTCGACGAGCACGCGGAGATCGCGCAGATCCGACAGGGAGTCCTCAGCAAGGCCGAGGCGCGCGCCATCGGCGACGCCGGCAACGCGGTCTTCGTCGTGTGGGCCTACTCCCTGCCGTCGGCCCACGAACGGGCCGTGGCCGTCCTCGACGACCTCTTGGACCACGGCACGGACATCCCCGACCACCACCTGGTGGACAGCGAGGCCACCACCGGGAGCGGGCACTGATGAACAGCACCACCGACGAGGCCCTGCGCGCAGAGAGCACCCGGCTGCGCCTGAACCCGCAGATCGAGCGAGCCGCCCGCGCCGCGCTGGACATCGTGCTCGCCAGTGCCTACGACCATCGGCCGGAGGAGAAGCAGGCGCTGAGCCCGGAACAGTACGAGGCCCAGCTCACAGACGAGGCCGTCGTGGCGGTCTACACGTACACCGCGTTGCATCTGTCCGGCCAGTACGCGCGCGCCGCCGCCCACGTCCTCCACACCCTGGACCGCGCGCTGGCCGTTCCGCCGTCCGGCCCGCCCGCCGCGCCGGCGGGTCGGCCACGCGCCCGGATCGGGTGGCCCCGCGGCGGCGTCTTCCATGCGGAACCGGGCCTGGCCGACATCATGCCCGGCCTCGAAGCTGAGGTGCGCGACGCCGCCGAGTACCTGAACGGCTTCGACTACGGGCGGGCCGACACCATGACCCTCGCGATCGCCTCCCGGCTCGCCGGCGGCGGGTTGATCGGCAGTACCTACGCCGTGGCCGTCGCCCGTCACCTCGTCGAGACGCAGGCGCAGCACCTCGGAGACGGTGCACGGGACAAGTCCGCCGACTGACCCCCTCCTCTCTTCCTCGCACGTCCACGCGGCCCGGCCGGTCGCAGTCCGCCACCGGCCGGGCCTTTTTCATGCCCAGAAATAAAGGACAAACCGTCATGAAGCGGTCTCAGCAGATGGACCTGTTCGCCCCGCGCCCCGACGAGGACGACGAGCTCGACTTCTTCCAGCAGAAGGCGGAGCCCCGGCCGCGCCCGGTGCTGACCGCCGTCCCGGCGTCCGCCACCGTCCCCGCCGTGGACACGGCCCCGCCCGCACCGCCGACGAAGCTGAAGCCGAAGGCCCGCACCATCCTGGTGCCGTTCGGAACCCGCCCGCACGAAGCCGCGCACCTCATAGCCGAGGCCGCCGCCGACGCCTGGCACCGCCACCACGGCGGCAGCCGGATGGAGATACCCGTCGGCGTGGTCGCCGCCCTCTCCCTGTGGCCGCTCAAGGGCCCCGACGCCCCGAAGCAGGCCGACTGGATGCTCGGCCTCGATACCAAGGACCTCGTCCAGATGATGCGTGAGTGCTGGGCCCACTGGTGGATGTGCCGCCCCGACCTTGTACAGCGGGCCGCGCCGATCGCCACCTGGACGGAGGAGCCCCTGGGCAAACACGAACTCGCCTGCGTGAAGGCCGTCGCCCACGCCGCCATCACCAACGGCCTGCTCGACCTCACCGGCTCCAGCGACCCCTACGACCACGCCGAGTTCGACCTGATGTCCTGGATGATCACCGGCCTGCGCAGCAGGGGCGCGACGAAGGGCCTGGGGGAATACCACACCCCGCCGGAGATTATCTCTAGTCCTCAACAGATCTCTGGCACGTGAGTGCTGAGCGTCGATTCCCATGTCTCTGAAAGGTATCCACTAGGTGTCTGGCACCTCTGTTACGTCTGATGACATAGCCCCTCCGTACACGGCGGAACGTGCGGTTGACCCCAAGACAGAAGCGGCCCGGTGGGTGGTGATCTCGGCCGCCTACGAGTTGCACATGGAGGCTTGCGCCTTCCTCGCCTCTCTTCGGAGGGTGGACCGGTCGGTCAACACGGAACGGGTCTATGCGGGCCGGGTCGCGTTGTACTTGTCGTACTGCGCGACGCACGGATTGGACTGGAAGAAGCCGGGGCTGCCCGCGCTGGCCCGGTTTCTGTACTGGCTGGTGGAGGACCCGACGCCTTCGAAGGGGCGGAAGCCCGGCCTGGAGCCGCGATTCCGCTCCAAGGCGACCGCGAACCAGATCATGACCACCATCTGCGGGTTCCTTCAGTTCTGCGGCCAGCAGGGCTGGGTGTCGTCCGAGACGATCGGCCAGCTTTCCGAGCAGAAGTACCTGGGCTACATGCCGCCCGGCTACGACGCGGGCGAGGACGGCCAGTTCCGGACTGTCAGGGCCAAGGCGATCAAGTTCTCCGTGGCCGTCGAGGGCTACGAATGGCTGAATGCAGAGCAGTTCGCGGAGCTGGTCGCGTTGACGACACGGGCCCGTGACCGCTTCCTGGTCGTACTGCTGGGCGGCACCGGCATGCGGATCGGTGAAGCCCTGGGCCTGCGCCGGGAAGACATGCACTTCCTGTCGAACTCCTCGGCCCTGAACTGCCAGGTGGCCGGCCCGCACGTCCACGTCCGGCGCCGGAAAAACGTCAACGGCGCCCTGGCCAAGGCCCGCTCTCCCCGCTGGATCCCGGTGACGGCTGAGCTGGTGACGGCCTACTCCGAGTACGTCCACGAGCGCGACGCGGTGGCCGAGGCCGCCGACAGCGACATGGTCTTCGTGAACCTGTTCCGGGCCCCGTTGGGCAAGGCGATGACCTATCACAACGCCAAGGATCTCTTCGACCGCCTGGCGGCCAAGGCCGGTTTCCCGGCCCGGCCGCACATGCTGCGGCACACGGCGGCGACCACCTGGATCCGCTCGGACACGCCGCGGGATGTGGTGCAGAACCTGCTGGGCCACGTCTCGCCGTCGTCGATGGAGCCGTACATCCACGCTACGGACACGGACAAACGCGAAGCCGTGGAACGGGTGGCGGCGATCCGCAGGAGCCAGGCATGACCGGGAATCTTGCGATCGTCCTCCCCATCGGCGAGGACGAAGGAATCGATCTCGGTCCGTGGGCCGAATGGCTTCGCACACAGCTGGCGGAGGACTGGCGGCCGGGCGAGTGGGACAGCGAAAACCTGCTGTTCACAGGGGACTTCGAGAATCCGAACACGATCGCCTGGCGATGCCTCACCGAGGCATGCGGCTCGATTGAAAAGGTCCGCAACCGCCGCTGCAAAACGTGCGACCGGGCTTTCCAGGCCAGCGGAATGAGTGCGGACGAGTTCCACAAGACGTTCGTGCCGACCGTCAACCGCCGCTACACCGAGGTTGAGCGGTGTGTGGTGGAGCGGGACGGGAAGCGGTGTGCTCGCGAGCGGTCCACGTGGGGGCTCTGCCGAAGCCACGCGACCCGGTGGATGGCGGCCAGCCGCACGAACAAGAAGCTGTTCGCCGGCACGCTCGAAGAGTGGATCCGGGACGTGGCTCCGCCCTTCGACGAGTGGGCACGATGCCTGGTCAGGGGATGTGAACTGGAGGGCTCGCCTGGTCAGGGGCTGTGTCGCATCCACACCCGGAGGTGGAAGGACCACCGAGAGACGGCTGATCTTGCTCGTTGGGTGGAGCACGAGACGCCCTACCTGGCCATGCACCAGTTCTCGTTGGCGCCGCTGGGGCCGGTGGCTCGGCTGGAGGTGCTCTACATGCTCCAGCAGCGGGAGGCCCGGAATCAGAAGATCGAGCCGTCAGCGATTCGCCCAGTGATCCAGCGGCTCGCGGGGATCGAGAGCGTCTTGACGGCGGACCGTGACCGCGTCGACCCGGCAGGGTGGAAGGCGTCCAATCAGTCGGCCCACCTGCGGGAACTCGTCTGGGTTGTCGAGCGGGGCCACGAGCGGTTCCTCGGTATCGAGCCCACGGACAAACTCGTCTGGGACATGACGGCTGTCGGCCATCAGTCCGCCTACCGCAAGGCGGGGCCTCCCGGCGTTCGGTCGACCAAGGTCGACTTCTCCACGATCAAGCAGATGTGGCTTCGCGAGGCGGTGATGGAGTGGGCTCGCTCGACCCGGCCCAACAGCAAGCGGTTCCGGCACCACGTGTCGGCTTGCCTGGTCGCGTCGAAGGCGCTGGGGAGGCTGCCGGGCGGCGGCATGGACCCGGTCGCCTTGCGGTTCGGTGACATGACCGCGGTGGTCGAGGACTTCCGCATGCTGACGGACGACGATGGTGAACCTCGCAGCAACAGGTATCGCCGGGACTTGCTTGCCGGGTTGTTCACCGTGCTGGACTTCGGCCGCAGCGCGGGCATCCTGGCGACCCTCTCGGGCAGCTTCGGCCGGCACAAGTCGCACCGGATCGTGGTGGACGAGTCGAACGAGGACGAGATCGGCAAGGCCGTGCCGGAGTCGGTGATCCGCCAGCTTGATGCCCAGCTCGGGCTCTTGGGTCAGGGCATCTCCTACGGCCCGTGGGCCGCCGAGGAGGACGTGATGGCCATGTTCCAGACGGCCTACCAGGTCCTGCGTGACACCGGCCGACGGCCCAGGGAGGTGCTGAGCCTGCGGCGTGACTGCCTGGAGTTCACCGGCAGTGACTGCTTGTTGATCTGGAACAACTACAAGGGCAAGCGGCTGCGGAGACGTCTGCCGATCACCATGGAGACGGCACAGATCATCCAGGAGTGGGACGGGCGCCGGAGCGAGCTGAAGCTCGCACCGTCCGGCAGTGCTGCCTTCCTGTTCCCGGCCATCAGCGACGTCAACCGCGACCCGCACCTAACCACGGGCAACTTCGCGCGGGCCATGCGCAAGTGGGTCACCGAGATCCCGGAGATCCACTCGGAGGGCACCGGGCAGGACGGGAACCCGATCCCGTTCGACCGGGAGAAGATCTACGCCTATGCCTTCCGGCACTCCTACGCTCAGCGTCACGCAGACGGCGGAGTGGCCATTGACGTGCTCAAGGAGCTGATGGATCACCGAAGTGCCGAAACCACGGCCCGGTACTACAAGGTGTCCCTGAAGCGGAAGCAGGAGGCCGTGAAGAAGATGCGGCTGCATGTCGTGGACCGGCACGGGAACCCGGCGCCGATGGCCTCGAACCGGGCCTACGAGCTGAGGTCGGTGGCGGTCCCGTTCGGCGGCTGCACGGAGCCGTCCAACGTCAAGGCCGGCGGGCAAGCCTGCCCGATCCGCTTCCAATGTGCTGGCTGCGGCTTCTACCGTCCCGACCCGTCCTACCTGGCCTCGATCGAGGACCAGATCCGGGACCTGAAGGCGGACAAGGAGACCGCCGTGGCCATGGACGCGGCTGAGTACGTCATCCGCAACCTTCAGGACCAGATCGACTCCTTCAAGAAGGTCGCCACGACCATGCGCGAGCAGATCGAGAAGCTGCCCGCCGACGAACGAGAGGCCCTGATGGAGTCGGTGAAGATCTTGAGGAAGACCCGGGCGGCGGCGGGCCGGGCCATGCTGCCGCTGACGGTGATCAACCGCAAGGAGTCCCCGGCATGACGGCCAAACGACGCCCGAGCGAGGTGCTGGCGGACGCCCGCCGCAAGGACAGCCGCGAGAAACGGGCCAAGGTGCTGGCCGTGGTGGAGCAGATGATCGCCCGCGGCGACGCGGTCACCTTCGCCTCCGTCGCCAAGACCGCCGGGGTCTCGAACTGGCTCGTCTATGCCGAAGGAGTGCGCGAGCACATCGAGACCGCCCGCACACAGCAGGCCGGGAAGGGCCGCCGGGACCGTCAAGAAGGGCTGTCACCGAGTGCGGCGAGCCTGCGGACGGACCTGGAACTCTCCCGGCAGGAAGTCACCGCCCTGCGGGGCGAGCGAGACCGCCTCAAGGCCGCCTTGCAGCGGCAGCTGGGCCAGCAGCTCGATCAGATCGGCTCCGCCGACCTGATCGCGCGGGTCGAGGAACTGACCCGGCAGAACGCGGAACTGGCCTCGGAGCTGGGTGACCTGCATCTGGTGAAGTCCGAGCTGGAGGCCAAGGTGGAGGAACTGGAAGACGACCTCGCCGCCGCACGCAGCAGCCTGCGGCGGATGATCCGGGCCGAGAACAGCGGTCCGGCCCTGGCCTGAGCCAGAAGTCCGTACGCCGTGGTGCACGAGGAAGTCGTACGCCGCTGGGGACGTTCGCCGGTACTTCCCCCCCCTCGAGGACGGGGGGAAGTACGGCGAAGCGTGATCAGGCCGCGATGCCGAGTTCGGTGCGGGTGCGGTGGAGGAAATCGCGGACGGCCGGCTCGCGCCGCCAGGGGGCGAGGGCGGTGTTGAACTCGCGGACGTAGTCCTTGGCCCGGCTCGACTGGACGCGGGCGAGGATGTCCACGGACCGGTTGCCCAGGTCCAGGCCGTGGTCGAGGTCGCGGGCCTGGAGGTGGGCGGTCCCCACGATCGCCAGCCGCATCCCGACCGAGCGGGTGAACACCCCGGACGGCATCGCGGCGGCCCGCTGGTTCCAGGCCAGGGCGGCCTTGGGGTTCTTCAGGTCCCGGAAGACCTCGGCGGCGTCCGCCGACAGCCTCGCGTGGTGATAGAAGTCGATCCAGGCGGGCTCTGAGCCGCTGGCAGCGTCCGCCTGGCCCAGGAGGTCCTCGGAGGCCGCCAAGGCCCGTGAGGCGGCCCTGGCGTCCCTCTCGCGGGCATGGGCACGGGCCTCGATGAGCTTGGTGAACGCAAGAACCCGTGGGGCGGCCTGACCCTTCGCGCGTTCGAAGGCCCCCTGGGCCATATCGACGGCCTCGGAGCCGAAGCCCCGCAGCAGCGACTGCATGGCCATGGTGGTCAGGACATAGCAGCCGAGCTCGACGTCCCCGCCCGCGCGGGCCAGGCGAAGGGCCTGGATGAAGTGCCGCTGGGCAACGTCGTGCTGGCCGACGTCGAAGGCCGTCCACCCGGCCAGGCGGGACAGCTCGGAGGTCACGGAGAACAGGTCCCGCCCGACTGCGTCGGTGAAGGAGCCCCGCAGCAGCGGGGCGGCCCGTTCCTGGAGGCAGACGGTGACGGAGTTGGCCTTCCAGTTCCCGCCGCCGTATTTGGAGTCCCAGCGGCGGGCCTCGTCGGCCGCGTCCCGGAGTTCTTCCAGATCGGCCCGGCCGACCTGCTTCTTGCCGCCGGCGACGTCGGCCGCCTCGTCGGCGGGGGTGACCAGCCAGCGGGTCACGGGGGTGCTGAACGCGGAAACGGCGAAGCCGGATCCGGTTAAGAAGTCGCGGCGGTTCACGAAACTCCAGAACGACGTGGCCACTCGGACCGCATCAGCACGGTCCCGCGGGAAATCCAACCCCACATCCGCGTCCGGTGTCTCCGCATCGCCCATACCGATTTCAGACAGAGACACCGGACGGCCGAGCCGTTCGGAGATCGCCTGCGCGAGGAACGTGGGCACCGGCCACTTGGGGATCATGCCCCGCTGGCACCAGTTCGCGATGGAGGTATGCGAGTAGTCCGTCGCCAGCCCGGCCTGCTTGGCGAGCTGGTTGACCCGCAGGGCCAGAGACTTGTGGCTCGCGCCGCTGGTCTCGATGAGCCGGTCCAGGTCCGCGTTCGGCGGACGCTTCCGGCGGCTGGTCGACGCCACCCGAATCCCCTTTTCCACCAGGTCAGCAACGATGTTGCTGACGAGGAAACGCCACGGGGCCGGATGCTCGACAGGGCATTTCCGGTCGGCGCATTCCGGCTGGGCACGGGAAGCCGCACGCGCTTCCCGCGTCTTGAGGCACTGAGGGTATTGCCCTGGGGACCCTGAGTGAACCTGCTTTGCGAGTTGTGAGCCCCCCTGCGAGCCCTGCCAGGCATGAGGGCCCGGCGGGTGTGATGAGGGCACAGGCCGCCGCCGGGACGCCAGGAAGGGGCTCCCGGCGGCGACCGCCGTCAGGCACCACGACTTCACGCTCGGGGGTGAACCAGATGTGCGGAATCGCAGGACTGGCCGGAGGCGACGCTCTCCGGCACGAGAAGACCGTCGCCGCGATGGGCGACTCGCAGCACTACCGCGGCCCGGACGGCACCATGCACGCCGCAGCCCGGGACGGGCGGGCGGTGCTGGCCATGAACACCCTCCTGATCGTCGACCCACAGGCCATGCCCGGCCCCTACCTGGACCGGGACACCGGGATCCTGCTGGCCTTCAACGGGGAGATCTACAACTGGCGGAGCCAGGCCGCCGCCTGGGGCATCGAGATCAGCGAGCGGGAGTCGGACGCCCACTTCCTGCTGCGGGCCTGGGCCAAGATCGGCCCGTCCTGCCTGGACGGACTGGACGGCATGTTCGCCATCTCCGTCTATGACCCGCGGACCGCGAAGCTGTTCCTGGCCCGCGACCGGCTCGGGGAGAAGCCGCTCTACTGGCGCCTGGACGGCGGCCGGCTCGCGTTCGCCTCCGAGGTCACCACACTGACCGGCTACGGGCCGGCCCCGCTGGTCTTACGGCCCGAGGTCACCGCGATCGAGACCCCCGTCGGAGTGGACACCCCGTTCCAGGGCATCCAGCTGCTGGCCCCGGCCACGCTGCTGACGTTCGACGTCACCACCGGGTCGATCGACCAGATGACCTGGTGGCACCTGGAGGACCGGGCCCCGTTCACCGGCACCTACGACGAGGCCCTGGCCAGGTTCTCCACGATCCTGGCCGAGCAGATCCCGCTCAGGTCTCCGGCCTGCGACTTCGCCCTCCTCCTCTCCGGCGGGCTGGACTCGGCGGTGCTGGCCTACCTGATGCGGCCCCCGGTCTGCGTCACGGTCCGCTACCCGGGCCAGGACCGCCTGGACGAGTCCTCCACGGCCGCCGTGATCGCCCGGGACATCGGGGCCGAGCTGGTGGTGGTCGAGCCCGACCACCACGACTTCACGCAGGCACTGCCGCACATGATGCGAGCCCTGGACTACCCGATGGGGAACGCGTCCACGTTCTCCGAGCACATGGCCTACCGGAAGATCGCCGACCTGGGCCTGCGGGTCGTGATCGGCGGGCTGGGGCCGGACGAGTTCCTGATGGGCTACGTCCGCCAGGCCCTGGTCCTCTTCGGCCCCGACGCCGTCCTGAACGCCGGGCTCGACGCCTACCGGCCGCTGGCCGCCAAGCTCATGCACACCGCTGGCGAACCCCTCGACCCGGCGGAGGCCGTCACCCGGCTCATCCTTCGCGGCCCGGACCCCGACGGCCGCCTCCGGGACATGGTGGCCGACGCGATGGCCCGCGCGGGCGGGGACCTGGCCCGCGGCCTGACCCTGGCGGACCTGGCGACGGCCTGGAGGCCGCTGGTGATGACCAGCGACAAGCTCGCCTCCGCCTACGCGCTCGAACGCCGGTCCCCCTACCTGGCCCGCGACCTGGTCGAGCTGTCCTACCGCCTGCCGGTCGAGCACAAGATCACCGACCCGGCCCAGGGCAAGCGGATCCTGCGGGACGCGGCCAAGGCACTGGGACTGCCCCGCGAGGTCTGGGCCAGCCGGGACAAGCTCGGCTTCGCCTCCCCGGTCCCGTCCTGGCTCAACGACAACCTCGCGGCCTGGGCCGACTCCCAGATCCGCATGGCCCTCACGGACGCCCCGCCGGGATTCCGCCCCCTCCTCGAGGGGGGTTTGAAGCCCGGCGACCGCTTCGACCGCACCCGCATGCAGGCCCTCATGGCAGCCGCCTGGTTTTCGGACCAGACGGTGAGGGCTGCCGCATGATCCCCAACGCCGTTACTACGGTGAGGGGATGCACTCCGAGAACACCGCCATCGAGGAGCCGGCCGCCGCCCGCGGAGCCGTCGCGATCATCACCAACCGCCGCGGCGAACTCCTCCTCCACCTCCGCGACGACCTCCCCCACATCGCCTGGCCCGCCCACTGGAGCCTGCTGGGAGGCGGCTGCGACCCCGGCGAGGCCCCGGCCACCGCGATCGTCCGCGAACTCGACGAAGAAGCCGGCCTGGCCGCCGACTCGCTGACCGAGCTGTTCGAGATCACCGACCACCGCGGCTCCGGTCAGATCATCACCTTCTTCGCCGCCACCTGGGACGGCGACGAGACCCGCCTCCCGCTCTCCGAGGGCGTCAAGCTCCAGTTCTTCGCCCCCGAGCACCTCGACATCCTCACGATCCCGCCGTTCATCCGGGACGGGATCCACCGCTATCTGGCCGCCGGGCCCTCCTGACCACCCCGCCCTTCCGGGCGGGGCAACGGTGGGGCCGCCAGCGGCGGCCCCACCCGAAGGGACGACCCCGAGCATGAAGATGACCGTCATCGGATGCGGCTACCTCGGCGCCACCCACGCCGCCTGCATGGCCGAACTCGGCCACGAGGTCCTGGGCATGGACTCCGACATCGACAAGGTCCACACCCTCAACTCCGGCCGGGCCCCGTTCTTCGAACGCGACCTCGACGGCCTCCTCGCCAAGCACACCGCCTCCGGCCGACTGAAGTTCACCGCCTCCTACGGCGAGGCCGCCGACTTCGCCGACCTGCACTTCATCGGGGTGGGCACCCCGCCGCAGGCCGGCAGTGACGCCTACGACCTCACCCACCTGTTCGACGCCGTCCGCCGCCTGGCCGCCGGCCTGACGACCCCGGCCGTCGTCGCGGTGAAGTCCACCGTTCCGGTCGGCACCGCACCCCGCGTCGCCGAGATCCTGCGTGAGTACGCCCCCGCCAAGGACCTCGTCGAGGTCGCCTGGAACCCCGAGTTCCTCCGCGAGTCCTTCGCGGTCGACGACACCCTCCGCCCCGACCGGCTCGTCCTCGGCTTCAACACCACCCACTCCTGGGCCGAGGCCCTGCTGCGGCAGGCGTTCGAGAAGATCATCGAGTCGGGGACGCCCACCATCGTCACGGACTGGGCCACCGCCGAGCTCGCCAAGGGCGCCGCGAACTCCTTCCTCGGCACCAAGATCTCCTTCATCAACGCGATGGCCGAGGTCTGCGAAGCCTCCGGCGCCAACGTCGCCGAGCTCGCCGACATCCTCGGCCACGACCACCGCATCGGCCGCCACGGCATGCGGCCCGGCCTCGGCTTCGGCGGCGGATGCCTGCCCAAGGACCTCGCCGGATTCATCAACCGCGCCGACGACCTCGACGCCGGCCCGGCCGTTGGCATCCTCCGCGAAGCCGCCGCCGTCAACGCCCGCCGCCGCCAGCGCGTCATCGACCTCGCCCGCGAAGAACTCGGAGGCGACCTCCGGGGCAAGCGGGTCACGGTCTGGGGCGCCGCCTTCAAGCCCGAGACCGACGACATCCGCGACTCGCCCGCCCTCGCCGTCGCTCAGGCCCTCCACGACCTCGGCGCCGCCGTGACCGTCACCGACCCCAAGGCCCTCGACAACGCCCGCAAGCTCCACCCCGAACTCGACTACGTCGAAGACCCCATGGCCGCCGTCGATAACGCGGACCTCCTCCTCCACCTCACCGAGTGGCACCACTTCACCACCATCGACCCCAAGCGGCTCGCCACCCGCACCACCACCCCCAAGGTCATCGACGCCCGCGGGACCCTCAACACCGACCAGTGGCGCGAATCCGGCTGGATCACCCGAAGCCTCGGTCGCGCCTGACCAAACCGTCCGCAGAATTCACCCTGAAGGAGCCGTCGCCGATTCGGCGACGGCTCCTTCACACGTCTGTCCAGCCGCACGCGACGCGCAATTCAGCCCGCCCGTCCCTCACGTCCCTTAAGCATCGTCAGGCCGCTCAGCTGCACCAAAACTTGACTACCCTAGATAACGGTCGTCTGCGACCTCATGGCCCGCATGCAACTCGGCGACTGCTCCGACGTCAAGCCCGGCTACGCCTTCTGCGACCCCGCCGGCGGCACCGGCGGGATGACTCGCGCCGCCGCCCAGATCCTGCGCGAGCACCAGATCGACCCGGCGGCGATGCGCTGGCACCTGAACGACATCGACCCGATCGCCGCGGCGGGAGCTGCCGTCAACATGATCCTGTGGGGCCTCGGGCCGAACACCACGGTCTGGCGCGGGGACGTTCTCGCCCAGGGCGACACCGAGCGCCGCGCCCTGGAGGAGAAGGCCGCGATCTTCAAGCACCGCGACAGCCTGCTGGGCGGCGTGACGATGATCGCCGCCATCGGCAGGGCCGAGGCGATGATGGCCGGAGCGGTGGCGGACCAGGCGGCCTGATCCGGGGGAAATCGAGTAGACACCCAACCTTTATGAGTATAGAATCTAATTACAAGGAAGAGGGGTCCGGGTGATTGGGCCCAGCGGGGGGAGCCTCCCGTGGCAGCCGCCACGCCCTCCGGCATCGCCTCTTTGGACAGGTCTTCACTGAACTCCGGTTCGCGGTCGCCTGCTTCCGCCCCTTCGGGCGCGAGAGTGGCCCTCGACTGTCGAGGCTGTCGACCCGGCCTGTCGCCCCAAGTGGCCCTCCATGCCAAAAGTGAGTATTAAATCTAATGATTGGGTGGGTTGGGAAACCCCGACCCGCCCACCAAGGAACCCACCATGATCCTCACCGCATCCACCCTCGCCACCGCCTTCGAACACCTCGCCACCCACCTCGACGGCTACACCCCCACCCCCCGGCCCGACGACGACCCCAACGTCCAGCGCCTCACCAACACCGACGGCCGCACCATCGGCGCCCGCACCCGCATCGAGAGCATGACCCTCCAACTGTGGATCACCGCCCCCGGCATCCGCCCGGGCGAGCCGCGCCCCATCCGATCCGGCCCCCTCCAGCCCGGCCGCAGCTACCACACCGTCATGCACCTCCACGGCCTCGACGGCGACCCAGCCCAGCTGATCCACAGCGCCCTCACCCGAGACCTCCTGCCCGCCTTCGACACCAAGCCGTTGTGCATCGGTCACCGCCCCTGGGAGGCCGCCACCAGCGGCGCCGACGACCAGCCGGCGGACACCACCCCGCCCACCCCGGACGCCAACCCCGGCCCGCACGTGACCGCCCCACTGGTCGAAGCCGACACCGCCACTGAGCAGACCGACACCACGGCAGACACCTCCGACCCCGACACGCCCCCGGCCGACGAGGCCGCCCCGGCCGCCGACGAGCCCGCGCAACCGGCCACCCCCGCCAACACCCCCACGCCGAAAGCCAAAGCGACTCGCAAGCGCACCGCCAGCACCCCCCGAGCCCGGCAGACCCCGGCCGACAAGACCCCCCGCACCCCCAAGACCGCCACCAAGACCACCGCCACCAAGACCACCGCCACCAAGACCACCCGCACCCGCAAAGCGACGGCCAAGACCACCACCGCCACAGCGGACACCCCGGCCAAGACCACAACGCGCACCCGGCGCAGCACCAAGACCACCGCCTAACCAGCAACCAGCCCCGGGAAAGGGCCGAAAACTCCCCCGGGCCAGCCAAGGAACCGCGATGAACTCCACCACCCTGCACGAACTGATCACCACCGGTCTCCACCGGCGCGCTGTCACCGCAACCCAGGACGGAGACGACCTCGGCGGCAAGCGCAGCTGGCTCACCATCAACCTGCCCGACGGCACCGCCATCTGGACGTCCGACCACGACGGCAGCGTCGACACCAGCCTCGCCGAAGCCCACGGACTCTCAGCGATCCACCACCTCGGCGACCCGTACGACGCCCAGCCCAGCGAAGAGATCACCCTCTTCGACCACAAGCTCGACCGCAGAAGCAACAGGGCCAAGGCCCTCGCCGACATGGTCGACACCATCGCCACCTACGTCACCAACTGGCCGAACAGCCCGGCAGCCCGCCACCCGGAGCGCCGCGTCACCAACGGCATCATGAACCTCCCGACCAGGCTTCTACGCCGCGGCGACGTCATCGTCCACACCGCCACCGGCCACGAATCCGTCGTCACCACCGCCCGACACCTCGGCCGAGGCGAGTACAAACGCACCGCCCGCACCATCACCCCGGCCACACGCGGCCCCATGACCAGCCTGCCCACCACCTGGTGGCAGTTCCCCACCACCCTGCGCCACAGCGGAAGCACCCTCGTGCCCGTCGCCGCGCACCGCCACGTCGACCCCGACACGCTCCCCAGGATCCCTTACCCGCCCGTGCCCGCCAGCTTCGCCGACGGTGATCACGTCGTTCACGGCGACGTGATCTGGGAGCGCATCGACGGCGGCTGGTTCAACCACATCCGCAGCCCCCACACCCAACCGGCCAGCGACGAAACGATCCTGCGCCTGTTCACCGAAGACTCCTTCCTGCGCAGCGGCATACCCGCCCACCAGCCCGCCGCAAACTGACCCCCAGGGAACCGCTGATGCTCGACCTCGCCACTCCCCGCAACGCCGCCTCCGCCCGCAGGGCACTCGCACGCGTCGAAGAACTCGAACTCACCCCCCTCGGCCCCTACCCCGGCAGCGACGTCCACTGGCACCTGCGGTGCGGCCGAACCGGCTGCGACTGGACCGGCTACCTCTTCTACAGCCACCTGCGCGCCAGCCGAGGACACAACCGCCGGCACGTCGGCTGTACCGGAACCCCCGGCACCTACAGCGCCCGACTCGCAGACACCGACCTCGCCCAGCGGCTCGCCGACCTGTTCCCCGACACCGAGTTCACCATCACCACCCCGGAGAAGGGCCGGACCGTCACCTGGACCGGACACCCCGACGGAGCCCACCTCGCCGCCCTGATCGGCGACAGCCAAGGCATCCTCCTCCGCCGCCTCCCACCGGATTCCGGCAAGCCCAGCACCTGACCACCCCGGCCGGGCAGGCACGCCACCTGCCCGGCCCCGGCCGCCCGGAGGAAACCACCACCGTGGAGATCGACCTCACCAACCTGCCCCTCGACCTCGTCCCCGTCATCATCGCCAGCACCCGCCGCGAGCTCGAACAAGCAGCCCCCGCCATCCCCGAAGCGCACGCCCGCGACGCCACCCGCATCCACCACCGCCACCACGGCAACGGCTGGGCCTACGTCCGCTGGACCCACATCAACCACAACGGCCGCACCATTCACAACAGCCGCCACATCCTCACCAACGACCCCACCCACCGCTGGTGGTCCATCCCCATCCACTCCCGATCGTCGTACTACCAGTTCAACCCCGACACCGGCCGCCCCGTACACCACTCCGCCCGCCCATACCCACACCCCGTCACCCCCGACAACACCGACCCCCTCAACCTCTGCCCCCACTGCGGCTCACGCGGCCGAACCCCCGTCCGCTGCACCCGCGACGACCCCGACCGCCACCACGAACAGCACCGCTACCCCGACGGACGGCCCTGGAAGTACACCCACTGCCCAGCCGACTGCACCCCCATCACCGACGAACACCGCCTCTTCACCCCGCCCACCACCCCGGAGCAGCCATGACCACCCCACCAACCCGCCACACCTACACCGGCCCCACCGACTACCGCACCAACGACGACTGGTTCCCCGGCCCCCACGTCACCAACGCCCCGATCCTCGCCGTCACCCCCATCCACTTCGAGACACCCACCCGCCCCGCCGTCCGACTCCTCCTCGCCAACCCCCACACCCACGGCCCCCGCCAACTCACCACCGCCGAATGGGGCACCACCACCGACTGGCACGTACACCCCGACCACCGCCAACAACTCGCCGAAGCGATCGTCACCGCGCTCACCGCCGCCGCACTGCCCGCCCACCTCCACCACCTCCCCGACGGCACCCCCTGCGCCCTGCTCCACCTCCGCCGAGGCCGGCACCGCTACCAGCAGCTCGCCGTCGTCATGACCGACACCCTCAACTGGGCGATCTACCACCATCCCACCGCGAAGCCGACCGCCAAGCCGTGGCCCAACACCCGGCCCGACGACGCACCTACCCGCGTCCGGCACCTCTGCCTCATCCTGGGCGCCCAGATACTCCCCACCAGCCCCACCGACGCCATACCTCGTGAACCCGCCCAACCCGCAGACCACCGGCAAAGGTGAACCGCCACCGTGCTCAACCTTGACGACCTCCGCCGACGCCTCGCGACCCCACTCGACACCCAACCCGGGCCGCCAGCCACCGCCGGGCAAGTCCTGTGGCACGCCATGGTCGCCGCCGGCCACACCCCCGCCGTCCACGACCGAAGTGCCGGACGCGCGATCACCCTCGACCTACCCGACAACACCGGCATCTGGATCACCGAGCAGGCCGACATCACCCACCCGCCCGACGACCACGAATCCTGGACCGCCATCCACCTCTACGACCCCAACGAACCCGGCGCCTACCACCTGATCTACGAAGGCGCCGACCGCCGCGGTCTCACAGCCGACACGGCCGCCTGCGTCAAAGCGATCACCGCCTGGACCGCCGCACACACCGCGACCGGCGCCGTCGCCCGGCACAACGCCCACCTGGCCCTACCAAGGACCACCCCACGAAACGCACGCCGAGCCACATGGCAACTCAGCTACGGACACCCCGGCTATAACGGCATCCGACCCGCCACCCCCACCGGCCGACACACCGCCACCCGCCTCGACCGCTGGCCCGACGACAGAGGCGAACGCCGCGGCGCCTGCCTCGCCTGCCCCTGGGAGGGGCCTATCCGCCGCCGCCACAACCACGCGATCGAAGACGCACTCGACCACACCCACCCCGGCTGGCGAGATCTCCCCGTACTACCCCAGACCGCCACCAGAAAGAGCGGCGCCCAACTCCGAGCCCACCGCGACGCCACCTACCCGTCCGGCTGGTTCGACAACGGCGGCCCCAGCAAGGTCCTCACCACCACAGCCAACGACCGGCACGAAGCCGGTAAAGCCCCCGGCGGCGGCTACCTTGTCAAGGTCCACCAGCCCAGACGCCCCGAAGACACGCCACAGCAGCTCAGTCTGCTCTGAACCCGAACGCGAAAGCAGCCGACATGACCGACACCCCTGAACTCGAAACCCTCCGTGCAGCACTCCGCGAGGAACTAGAGCTGCTGTGGGGAGACCTCCTGAACGCCACCGACCGAGCCCTCGACGGCACGTGGTCAATGGAATGCGACGCGCTCGCGACACGAATCACCAAGATCACCTTGCTCATCGGCCCGGCCAACTGGAAGCAGGTGCCCATGACCGCCGTGGAGAACGGCCTCTACGAACAGATCCACGCCGCCATGGGCATCAGCGCCCCAGTCGACCACCAAGAACTCGCCCAGACCAGGGCCCGTACCGGCGTCAACCAAGCTTGCCAGCAGTAGACCATCCTCTGACCCGTCAACAGGCGCTCGCTGGCCACCTCCGCTCGCTCGGCAGCACCCGGCTCGACCGATGAGACGACTACACCAAGATCGGCAACTTCTGCCCCGGCATCCTTGGTCCCGACGGAGCCTGCTGGCCGGTAACCCCCTGTGACGGCTGGCCTGTCGAACGCGAAGCATTCCGAGTGCGTAGCCGTTGCGATAATCTCGCTGTACCAAATATCTGGCGGGGTCCCTCATACCGTCGGATAGGAGGCGCAGGAGGGTGCTGGTGCGGTAAGGCAGTCCCTTGGGGGCTGGTTCTCGCCAAGGGAGTCGGCGCAGGTCAGCCGCCCGGCCGCTGGCGTCTGCTCACTCAGTCCGGGGACTTTGAGGAACCTGTGGGGAATGGGCGGTGGTGAAGGCCGGTGAAAGCCGGTGAAGACCGAAGGCCGCCCAAGAGGCCAAAGGGCCTCTGACCTGGAAAAACAGGTAAGGGCAGTGAAGGGCGAAGAAGGCCGATCGAACTGCTGATGGGTCTCATAATCCCTTGGTCGTGGGTTCGAGTCCCACCCGCCCCACCTCAGCCACTGATCGATCGTTGGATCGATCATCAGACAAAACAGTGGCTTGATCTGGCAGAACGGCTCCAGTTCCGGTCGGAACTGTAGAGCATCGGCCAGCCGCTCAGGGCTCGGCGCGCTGAGATTCACCCACCAGTGGACATGGCCGGGGTGGGCCGGTTTGCCCCACCCCCAGACGAATGCGGTCCGGTCCCTGGCGCCGTCGGCGCAAAAAGTGATATCACTTTGACAGCTGGATCGGAAAAACTCGCTGGAGGAGCTGGTCTCATGGCCACACCGCGTTCTGCCGTCGACGTCGAAGACGGCCCCGTCCTCGACCTTCCGGCACCCAAGATCACCGAGCGGGTCATCACCGGTGCCGCGGGGCTGCCGGTGCTCGGAGGGACGCTGCTCGGCCTGCTCGCGGGGATCGGGGCGACCATCGTCGGCGGCATCCAACTGGCCGGCGGGTCCAAGGCGTTGGGGATCACCCTGCTGACCGCCGGGCCGCTGGCCGTCCTGGGCGCACTGCTGCTGCTGTGCGGGCTGACCGTGGTCTCGCCCGGCCAGGCGCGGGTGGTCCAGCTGCTCGGCCGCTACCGCGGCACCATCCGTGCCGAGGGCCTGACCTGGCTGAACCCGTTCACCAGCCGCCGCCGGATATCCACCCGGATCCGCAACCACGAGACCGAGACCAACAAGGTCAACGACGCGGACGGCAACCCGATCGAGATGGCCGCCGTGGTGGTCTGGCAGGTCGAGGACACCGCCAAGGCCGTGTTCGAGGTGGACGACTACAGCGACTTCGTCGCCATCCAGACCGAGACCGCCGTCCGGCACATCGCCAGCAGCTACCCGTACGACGCCCACCGCGAGGGCCAGTTGTCGCTGCGCGACGGCGCGGAGGAGATCAGCCGGATGCTCTCCGCCGAGATCGCGGCCCGGGTCGTCTCGGCCGGGGTGCGGGTCGTCGAGTCCCGGATCACCCGGCTCGCCTACGCGCCCGAGGTTGCCCAGGTGATGCTCCAGCGTCAGCAGGCCGGGGCCGTGGTCGCGGCACGGCGGCTGATCGTCGAGGGCGCCGTCGGTATGGTCGAGGAGGCGCTGGACCGGCTCGCCGAGCGTGACGTCGTCGAACTGGACGAGGAGCGCAAGGCCGCCATGGTGAGCAACCTCCTGGTGGTGCTCTGCGGCGACCGGGGCGCCCAGCCCGTCGTGAACACGGGCTCCCTCTACCAGTAAGGCGCGGCGTTGGCGACGGAGCGGAAGAAGATCCTGCTGCGACTGGACCCGGCGGTCCACGACGCACTGGCCCGGTGGGCCGCGGACGAGCTGCGCAGTGCCAACGCGCAGATCGAGTTCCTCCTTCGCCGTGCCCTCAGCGACGCGGGCCGGATGCCCGGCGACGCGGCCCGTCTTCCCCGGCGCGGCCGACCGCCCAAGGAGAACCCGCAGACCGGCGGTTCCGACGCCGGATGAACGGGCCCATCCACCGTCCATCTGCTTGGAGTCCATCGTGGACCTGCCCATCACCCTGCCGGAGAAGCTCTACCTGCTCGCCTACCACCCCGAGCGCGAGCGGCTCACCGCCACCGCCAGGCTCGACCTGGTGCTGCGGGCCGCCGCGCTCGCCGAACTCCTGCGGCGCGCGCTGATCCGCGACGACGGCCGGCACCCGGCCGCCGTCGACGGCGCGTCGGCCGACGGCCTCGACCCGCTCTCCGCCGCGATGCTGGAGCAGATCCGGCAGGGCCGGCGGCGCAGCTGGCAGAGCTGGGTCGGCCGCCGCCAGGGCCCGGCGGCCCGCGCCGCGCGGGTGGTCCGGGACGGGCTGGCGACGGCCGGGCGGATCCGCCTCGAACAGCGCCGCACGCTCGGACTGTTCCCGTCCACCCGGGTCGTCCTGCCGGAGCAGCGGCTGCGCAAGTCGCTCGTGGCATCGGTGGGTTCGGCGCTGAAGGCGCCGCTCAGCCGGGTCGACCCGGCGGACGCCGCGCTGGTCGCGCTGGTCGACGCTGCCCGGCTCGGAGCCGTCCTGACGTGGCGCCAGAGCCGCGAGTTCCGCACCCGGATCGACAAGCTGGCCCCCGCCGCGGGCCCCGTCCCGCGCGCCCTGCGCCGGGCCATCAGCACCCGCAACTCCGATGTCGCGTTGGTCTGACCCACCCGGTGTGATCCGCAAGACAGGCCCGGTCGCCGACACGGCGGCCGGGCTTCCCGCGTTCCGGGCCCGCGCCCGTGCCCCATCCACCGATCGGTTGATCCGCCGTCCACCGCGCCCGCCCGCAGCTCTGACCGTCCGGTCGATCCGCGGCCGGGGCCCCGCGCGGGAAGCTCGTTGCAGGCCGGAGGAACCGGCCGGACCAGCGGGGACGAGCGGGAGGGAGCGGCGCGATGGCCGTGATCGAGGTGGCGGGGCTGCGCAAGGCCTACGGGCGGCGCCAGGTGCTGGAGGAGGTCTCCTTCGGCGTGGAGCGCGGCGAGGTGTTCGGCCTGCTGGGGCCGAACGGCGCGGGCAAGACGACCGCCGTGGAGTGCTGCGAGGGCCTGCGCCGGGCCGACGCGGGGACGGTCCGCGTCCTCGGCCTGGACCCGGTGAAGGACGCCCACCGGCTGCGGCCGAGGATCGGCATCCAGCTCCAGCAGGCCCAGTTGCAGGGCGCACTGCGGGTCGGCGAGGCGCTGGAACTGTACGCCGCGCTCTACCCGAACCCCCGGGACTGGCGCGAGCTGCTGGACGAGTGGGGGCTCGCCGACCAGCGCCGGACCCCGTTCGACAAGCTCTCCGGCGGCCAGCGCCAGCGGCTGTTCATCGCCCTCGCCCTGATCGGCAACCCCGAGGTGGCCTTCCTGGACGAGCTGACCACCGCGCTCGACCCGCAGGGCCGCCGCGACACCTGGGAGCTGATCCGGCGGATCCGCGACGAGGGCGTGACGGTGGTCCTGGTCTCGCACTTCATGGACGAGGTCGAGGCGCTCTGCGACCGGGCCGCCGTCCTCGACGGCGGACGGATCGTCGCCACCGGCACCCCCGCGGAGCTGATCGCCCGCTCCGGCACCGGCGGCACGCTCGGCTTCCGCCCCACCGGGCCGCTG
Organism: Kitasatospora sp. NPDC058478; assembly: GCF_042720345.1. Lineage (NCBI taxonomy): Bacteria > Bacillati > Actinomycetota > Actinomycetes > Kitasatosporales > Streptomycetaceae > Kitasatospora > Kitasatospora sp. NPDC058478. The sequence continues at coordinate 90,297 of NZ_JBHXML010000008.1, forward strand.
GACACCGCCCGGCTGGCGGCCCTGCCGGGGGTCACCGGGGTCGAGGAGCGGGACGGCCGGGTCGAGGTCTCCGGCGTCGGGGACTTCGCCGACGAGGTCACCGGCCTGCTCGCCCGCGAGGGGATCGTCGTCACCGGGCTGCGGATCCGCGAGCACAGCCTGGACGACGCCTACCTCGCCCTGACCCGCCACGACGCCTGACCCTCCATCACCGCGCCCATCACCACGCCCGAGGGGACCACCACCGTGAACCACACCGCCCACGCCGTCCGCCGCCTGGCCGTCGCCGAGGCCCGCCTGTTCCTCCGCGACCCGCTGACCGCCTTCTTCGGCCTCGCCTTCCCCGTCGTGCTGTTCCTCGTCCTCGGCTCCGTCCCGGCCCTGCGCAAGACCTCGCCCGACATGCACGGCATGAGCACCATCCAGCTGTACGCGCCGATCCTGGCCGTCTTCACCCTGCTGCTGCTCGGCCTCAACGGCCTGCCCTCGCTGCTCGCCGCCTACCGCGAACGCGGCGTGCTGCGCCGGATGTCGGCCAGCCCCGTCCGCCCGGCGCTGCTGTTCGGCGCGCTGCTGCCGCTGTACCTGGGCGTCGCCGTCGTCTCGGTGCTGCTGGTGGTGGCGGCCGGGCCCCTGCTCGGGGTGTCGCTGCCGCGCCGGCCGCTGGGGTTCCTGCTGGCCTTCCTGCTGGCTGCCGCCGCGCTGCTGTCGATCGGCCTGCTGCTCGCCGCGGTCGTCCCGTCCGCCAAGGCCGGCAACGCGGTCGGCGCGCTGGCCTTCTTCCCGATGATGTTCTTCTCCGGGATCTGGCTGCCGCGCGAGTTCTCGCCGGCCCTGCTCAACCGGATCGGGGACTTCACCCCCAGCGGCGCCGCCGTCCAGACCTTGCAGGACGCCTGGTCCGGGCACTTCCCGCACGCCGTGGGCCTGCTCACACTCGCGGCGTACGCGGTGCTCGCGGGGGCCGCGGCTGCCAGGCTGTTCCGGTGGGAATGATCATGCGGCCGTCGGCCGACGAGAACGCGCTCGGCGACTGGCAGGACCGGCTGGACCGGCTGATCGGCCCGCTCTGCTACGTCGCCCTGCTGATCGCCACCGCCCTGGCCCTGCTGATCCCCGTCCCGAACGCGCGTCCCGCCGCCGCCGTCCTCCCGGCGGCGGCCGCCGCGTTCCTGTGGCTGGTCCTGCGCTCGGTGCTCGACCGCAGGCCGGGCCCGGACGGCCGCGCCCGGTACGCCGGCGCCCACTTCGCCGTCCTGCTGGCGCTGATCACCGTCCTGGTGCTGGACAACCCGATCTTCGGCTTCTTCGCCTTCACCGGCTACCTGCACGCCGCCCAGTACCTGCGGGGCCGGGCCCGGATGGCGGGTGCGGCCGTGGGCACCGTCCCCACCTCGCTCTCCCAGGTCGGCGGAGTCCTGCCCGACAGCCCGGCGAAGGTCGGCGGACTGCTGGCCGTCGTCGCCTTCAACCTGATGGTGGTCGGGCTGATGTTCGCGCTCAGCGAGGCGGCCGACCGGCTGAGCGCCCGCCGCAAGGCCGCCAACGCCGAACTCGCCGAGGCCAACCGGCTGCTCACCGAGACGCTCGCCGAGAACGCCGGACTGCACGCCCAACTCCTCGTCCAGGCCCGGGAGGCCGGGGCCGCGGACGAGCGCCGCCGGCTCGCCCGGGAGATCCACGACACCGTCGCCCAGGGCCTGGCCGGGATCGTCACCCAGCTCCAGGCCGCCGACCAGACCCGCGCCCAGGACGCCGCGGCCGCCGAGCGGCACCAGGCGAACGCGGCGGCCCTCGCCCGGGAGAGCCTGACCCAGGCCCGCCGGGCCGTCCACGCGCTGCGCCCGATCGAACTGGAGCGGGCCGCGCTGCCGGAGGCGCTGGCGGAGCTGGTCGAGCAGTGGCGGGAGCGCAACGACGCGGCCGCCGGGCTGACCGTCACCGGCGAGGCCCGCCCGCTGCACCCCGAGGTCGAGGTGACCCTGCTGCGGATCGCCCAGGAGTCGCTGGCCAACGCCGCCAAGTACGCGCGGGCCTCCCGGGTCGGCGTCACCCTCTCGTACATGCCCGGCCTGGTCACCCTGGACGTCCGGGACGACGGCGTCGGCTTCGACCCGGCCGCCGAGCCCGCCTCCCGGGCCGCCGGCGGCGGCTACGGTCTGGACGTGATGCGCCGCCGCGTGCAGCGCCTGGCCGGGCGGCTCGACCTGGAGACCGCACCGGGCGCCGGCACGACCGTGTCCGCGACCCTGCCGGCGATCAGCATGGAGGAGTAGCACCGTGAGCGACGCGACGACGATCAGACTGCTGTTGGTGGACGACCACCCGGTGGTGCGGGACGGGCTGCGCGGGATGTTCACCGCCGCCCCCGGATTCGAGGTGGTCGGCGAGGCCGGGGACGGCGCCGAGGCGCTGGTCCTGGTCGCCGCGCTGCGCCCGGACGTGGTGCTGATGGACCTGCGGATGCCGCGGATGGACGGCGTCACCGCGATCCGCGAGATGGCCGAACGAGGCCTGCCCGGGCGGGTCCTGGTGCTCACCACCTACGACACCGACGCCGACGTGCTGCCCGCCGTCCGGGCCGGCGCCACCGGCTACCTGCTCAAGGACGCCGCCCGGGAGGAGCTGTTCCACGCCGTCCGGGAGGCCGCCCGCGGCGCCTCGGTGATCGCGCCGACCGTCGCCGCCAAGCTGCTCGGCCAGGTCCGCGCGCCCGTGCGGGAGCCGCTCAGCCCGCGCGAGCTGGAGGTGCTGGAACTGGTCGCGTCCGGGGCCACCAACCGGGAGGCCGCCGCCCGGCTGTTCATCAGCGAGGCCACCGTGAAGACCCATCTGATCCACGTCTACGCCAAGCTCGACGTCAAGGACCGCGCCTCCGCCGTCGCCGCCGCCTACAACCTGGGGCTGCTCACCCCGACCGGCCGGCCGTAAGACCGACCGGTCTAAGCTGGCCGGATGCTCGAACCCGCCCTGCTGCCGACCCCGCTGGTGGACTGCACCGACGAGGTGTTCGCGCGGGCCGGGGTGGAGCTGCGGCTCAAACGGGACGACCTGCTGCACCCGAGCGTCCCGGGCAACAAGTGGCGCAAGCTCGCGCCCAACCTGGCGGCCGCCGTCGCCCAGGGCCACACCCGGCTGCTGACCTTCGGCGGGGCGTACTCCACCCACCTGCGGGCGGTCGCGGCGGCCGCCGCGGCGCTCGGCCTGGAGAGCGTCGGGCTGGTCCGCGGCGAGGAACTGGCCGACCGGCCGCGCAACTGGTCGCTGCGGGCGGCCGAACGGGCCGGGATGCGGCTGGAGTTCCTGACCCGCGCCGAGTACCGGGAGGCCACCGGCCGCGCCGCCGCCGGCACCACGGCCGGTCCGCAGGGGCGCTGGGGCCCCTGCCTGGTGCTCCCGGAGGGCGGCTCCAACGCGCTGGCCGTGACCGGCGCGGCGGCGATCCCGGCCGAACTGCCCGACCTGGGCGGGCACGACGTGGTCTGCTGCCCGGTCGGCACCGGCGGCACCCTGGCGGGCATCGCGGCCGGCCTGCCGCCGGGCGCGCGGGCGCTTGGCGTGGCCGTGCTGCGCGGCGGCGAGGGCTACCTGGAGGGCGAGGTCACCCGGCTCCACCGGGCCGCCTACGGCCGGGAGTTCGACAACTGGCGGATCGACCACGCGCACCACGGCGGCGGCTACGGCAAGGTCCCGGCCGAACTGGCCGCCTTCGCCGAGCGGTTCGAAGCCCGCCACGGCATCCCGCTGGAACGCCGCTACGTGGCCAAGCTGCTGGCCGCGCTGACCGGCCTGGCCGCCGCCGGAGCCTTCCCCCGCGGCACCCGGCTCACCGCCGTCGTCACCGGCCTGCCCGACCCGGAGTAGACCCGGATCGGGCCGGAACGGCTCATCCGAAGGTCAGGTCGGCGCACGGGTCGGTGTCGGCGCCGCGGGTGTTCTCCGCTATGCCGGTGGGCACCCCGCTGGGCACGCCGCTCGGGTCGGCGGTGGCGGGGGCGGAGGACTTGGCGCCGGGGCCGCTGCCGACCGCGTCCAGCTTGGTGGCGGGGCTGGGCCGGTAGTCGCGGCCCAGGGTGACGGTGATGCCCTCGGAGCCCGGCTCCTCGACCGCGCGCGCCCCCGGGAAGAGCGCGGCCACCTGGTCGGCGGCGGCCTTCAGGGCCGGGTCGTAGCTGATCTCGGTCTGCATCCGTCCGCCGGCGGGCTTGCCGAGCGTGACGTTCTGGAAGCCCCGGGCCCGCAGCGCCTCCCCGCCGGAGGTGGACAGGCCGGGGGTGCCGACGCCGTTGACCACGAGTACGGGGGCCGCGGCCTGTTCGGGCGTGAGCGGTGCGGACGGGCCGGCCGAGGCTCCCGGGGTCGCGCCGTCGGGGCCGGGGGCGGTGGGGGAGGGCGCCGGGGTGTCGGTGCCGGAGGTGCTCTGGCCGTCCAGGGTGCGGTCCTCGCGCAGCAGCCGCCACAGCGTGTTGGCGTCCGGCTGGACGAGCTGGACGCGCTCGCCGGCGAAGCGCCAGGGCGCGGTCACGAAGGTGATGTCGGACAGCTTGATGTCCTGGAGCGAGCGGGCGAAGTCCACCAGCTTCATCGCGGTGCCCAGCCCCTCGTCCACGGTGAGCGAGCGGGTGGCCGCGTCGGCGAGCGGGAGCAGCGTGGGCAGGGAGAAGCCCTGGCCCTGCACCTTCTTGATCATCGAGGAGACGAAGGCCTGCTGGCGCTTCATCCGCCCGATGTCGGAGTTGTCGCCGAAGCCGTAGCGGGCCCGCAGGTAGTCCACGGCGGGCTGGCCGGAGAGCTTCTGCATGCCCTTGCGGAGGTGTATGCCGTGCGAGTCGACGTTGTTGGGGACGCAGACGTCCACGCCGTTGATGGCGTCGGCCATCGCGGCGGCGCCCTTGAAGTCGACCACGATGGTGTGGTCGATCCGCAGGCCGGTGAGCGTCTCGACGGTGTTCTGCGTGCAGGCCGGGTTGCCCTTGGGGAACTCGCCGATGGTGAAGGCCGAGTTGAACATCTGGTTGTTCCGGGGCGTGGTCCAGGTGCCGCTCGGCAGCTTGCAGGACGGGATGGTGACCAGGGTGTCCCGGGGTATGGAGACGCCGACGGCGTGCTTGTGGTCGGCGTAGACGTGCACCAGCATCGCGGTGTCGGAGTGGCCGACGCCCTCGTCGCCGCCGCCGATCGCGCTGTTGCCGTCGTCGCGGGTGTCCGAGCCGAGCACCAGGATGTTCACCGGCAGTTGGGCGCCGGGGGTGACCGGGGCGGGCGCGGGCGGGCGCTCGGTGGCGACGCCGCCCGGGTCGAAGGTGGTGATGTTGTTGTCCAGCCGGTGGTAGAACCAGGCCCCGGCGCCCACGACGGACAGCACCAGGACGGCGGCCAGGCCGATGGCTGTCCGCAGGTAGCGGCGCCTGCGCGTGCTGCTGCCCATCCTCCGTGTCCCCCCGTCTTTCCGTCTCTCGTGTTCGATGTTCGAACATTAGACGTTTCGACGGGCTGTTCGGTTACCTCTGCCGGCGGCCCGGATTTCGCTCCGGGGCTGTGATGCTGATCACGCCCCGGATGCCGGTCACGCTCCGGGGCCGGCGGCGCCGGTGAGCATCCGGCGGAGCAGGTCGCGCAGGACGGCCCGCTCGTCGTGGCCGAGGGCGGCCAGCGGCTCGCGGGCGAAGTTCAGCGATTCGCGCAGTTCCTCGGAGGCGGTGGCGCCGGTGCCGGTGGCGGCGACCAGCTTGACCCGGCGGTCCTGCCGGTCGGCCTCCCGGGTGACGAAGCCGCGGGCTTCGAGCCGGTCGACGATGCCGGTGATGTTGGACGGCTCGCAGCTGAGCGTCTGGGCGATCTGGCGCATCGGCATGGGGCCGCGGCGCAGCAGGGCGAGCACCTTGGCCTGGGCGCCGGTGAGCGAGCGGGCGGCGGCGGCCTCCTCGTACTCGCGATGGAACAGCGCGACCAGGTTGGCCATCAGATCGACGACCTCGCGGGTGATCTCGTCGGACTGCGGCGTGGCGGCCCGGGTCGACTGGGTGTCCATGTCCGAGAGTCTACCTGAAAAGTTGACAACATGAACCTTTCATGCCCATCGTTACTTCAGTAGCTCAACCTTTCATGCATCGGAACCACCTAAGGAGCGCCTCCCATGGCAGAGCAGGCCGCACCCGCGACCGCCCGTGAATGGCACCTCGCCGCCCGACCCCAGGGCTGGCCGGTGCCGACCGACTTCGCCCTGGTCGAGGCCCCGGTCCGGACCCCGGGCCTGGGCGAGATCCTGGTCCGCAACGCCTTCCTCTCGGTGGACCCGTACATGCGGGGCCGGATGAACGACGTGAAGTCCTACGCCCCGCCGTTCCGGCTCGGCGAGGCCATGGAGGGCGGCGCGGTCGGCTACGTGGTCGCCTCCGGGGCCGAGGGCTTCGCCCCGGGTGACGCCGTGCTGCACGGCCTCGGCTGGCGCGAGTACGCCACCCTGGACGCCCGCCACGCAGTCAAGGTCGACCCGGCCGCCGCCCCGCTCTCCGCCTACCTCGGCGTGCTCGGCATGCCCGGCCTGACCGCCTACGCCGGGCTGCTCGCCGTCGGCGGCCTCAAGAAGGGCGACAAGGTCTTCGTCTCCGGCGCGGCCGGCGCGGTCGGCAGCATGGTCGGCCAGATCGCCAAGCTCAAGGGCGCCTCGCTGGTGGTCGGTTCGGCCGGCTCGGCGGAGAAGGTCGCCAAGCTGGTGGACGTCTACGGCTACGACGCCGCCTTCAACTACAAGGACGCCCCGGTCCACGAGCAGCTGGCGCAGGCCGCCCCCGACGGCATCGACCTCTACTTCGACAACGTCGGCGGGGACCACCTGGAGGCCGCGATCGGCGCGCTCACCGTGCACGGCCGCGCCGTGCTCTGCGGCGCGATCGCCCAGTACAACGACACCACCGCCCCCGCCGCCCCGCGCAACCTGGCGCTCGCGATCGGCAAGCGGCTGCGCCTGGAGGGCATGCTGGTCAGCGACCACGCGGCGCTGCAGTCGCAGTTCGTCGCCGACGTGGCCGGCTGGCTGACGTCCGGCGAACTGCGCCACGAGGAGACCGTGGTGGACGGCTTCGAGCGCACCGCGGACGCCTTCCTCGACCTGCTGCGCGGCGTCAACACCGGCAAGATGGTGGTCCGCCTGGACGGCTGACCCTCAGTCAGCTCGCTGACCGCCCCGCCGCCCCCACCGGGCGCGCGGGGCGGTTTGCGTACGGGCGCAGGGGAATCGGTCGCACTACCGCATTCCGGCCGGATCCGAAAGTGCGTCATCCACGGTGCGGGGCGGCGCGGTACGGTGGGTCCCGCCTGGCGATGGGGCCGTTCGGGGGAGAGATCCGGCCGAGGGGTAGACCTCGTTGAGGATTCGACTAGCATTGAGCGAAAGCCTGTCCGTTTTGCTCAATTTAGTAGCTTAATGTCGGCTAGCGTGGGTAACTGTGGATCAACTGCAGGCACGAGGCAGCTGGGGAAGGCGACCCTCGTCCACAGCCTGGAGGTCCCGGTGACGACACGTGGAGTTCTCTACATCCACTCCGCGCCCCGCGCGCTGTGCCCGCACGTCGAGTGGGCCGTCGCGGGGGTGCTGGGTGTACGGGTGAGCCTGGACTGGATCCGCCAGCCGGCCTCGCCCGGACACTGGCGTGCCGAGCTTTCCTGGCAAGGGGAGCCCGGTACGGCCTCGAAGGTCGCCTCCGCACTGCGCGGCTGGCAGCTGATGCGGTACGAGGTCACCAGTGAGCCCTGCGCCACGGCGGAGGGGGAGCGGTACAGCAGCACGCCCTCGCTCGGCATCTTCCACGCCGTCACGGGCATCCACGGCGACATCCTGATCCCCGAGGACCGGCTGCGCGCCGTCCTGCTGCGGGCCCGCAGCGAGGGGGCCGACCTGGAGGCCGAGATCTCCCGGCTGCTGGGCAAGCCCTGGGACGACGAACTGGAGCCGTTCCGCTACGCGGGCGAGGGGGCACCGGTGCGCTGGCTGCACCAGGTGGTCTGAGCCGGCGGGCGCACGACGCACGAGAGGGGCCGGCGAGCGCCGGCCCCTCTCGGTGCGTTCGGACCAGGTGCGTACCGAGTCGGTGCGTACCGGGTCGGTGTGCGGACTAGCGGGAGCGGAAGGCCAGCACCACGTTGTGGCCGCCGAAGCCGAACGAGTTGTTCAGCGCCGCGATCCGGCCCTCGGGCAGCGGGCGGGCCTCGCCGCGCACGATGTCCGCGTCCACGTCGTCGTCCAGCTCGTCGACGTTGATGGTCGGCGGGGCGATCCGGTGGTACAGGGCCAGCACGGTGGCGACGGTCTCGATGCCGCCGGCGCCGCCCAGCAGGTGGCCGGTCATCGACTTGGTGGCCGAGATGGCGATGTGGTCGAGGTCGTCGCCGAGCTCCTTGCGCAGCGCCTTCAGCTCGGCGGTGTCACCCTGCGGGGTCGAGGTGGCGTGCGCGTTGACGTGCACGATCTCGGCCTTGTCCAGGGTGTTGCGGTCGAACAGGTCGGCCAGCGCGCGGGCCACGCCGGCGCCGGTCGGCTCGGGCTGGGCGATGTGGTGGGCGTCCGAGGACAGGCCCTGGCCCACGGCCTCGCAGTAGATCCGGGCGCCGCGCGCCTCGGCGTGCTCGACCGACTCCAGCACGACCACGCCGGCGCCCTCGCCCAGCACGAAGCCGTCCCGGCCCTTGTCGTACGGGCGGGAGGCGCCCTCGGGGTCGTCGTTGTTCTTGGACATCGCCATCATGTTGGCGAACGCGGCGATCGGCAGCGGGTGGATCGCCGCCTCGGTGCCGCCGGCCACCACGACGTCGGCGCGGCCGGTGCGGATCATCTCGATCGCGTAGCCGATCGCCTCGGCGCCGGAGGCGCAGGCGGAGACGGGGGTGTGCACACCCGCGCGGGCGCCGACCTCCAGCCCGACGTTGGCCGCCGGGGAGTTGGGCATCAGCATCGGGACGGTGTGCGGGGAGACCTTGCGGGCGCCCTTCTCCTTCAGCACGTCGTACTGGTCGAGCAGGGTGGTCACGCCGCCGATGCCGGAGGCGATGACGGTGCCGAGGCGCTCGGGGGCGAGCTTGGAGGAGTCGTCGGTGGCCGGCGTCTCGTAGCCGGCGTCGGCCCAGGCCTCACGGGCGGCGATCAGCGCGAACTGGGCCGAGCGGTCCAGCTTGCGGGCCAGCGGCCGGGGGAGGATCTCGCCCGGCTCGACGGCCGTGCGGGCGGCGATCTTGACGGGCAGCTCGGCGGCCCACTCCTCGGTCAGGGCCGCCACTCCGGAGCGTCCTGCGACCAGGTTCTCCCAGGTGGTGGCGGCGTCGCCGCCCAGCGGCGTGAAGGCGCCGATACCCGTGACGACCACGGTACGGTTTTCAGCGGTCACTGGTTCTTCTTCTCTCACGATCGTGGGGTCGGCGGCGAGCCGAGGAAGGGCCCGGCCGGGCGCCCGGTGGGGCGTCCCGGCCGGCGGGTCGGCCAGGCTCGGGGGAGCCGGGCCGACGAGTCAGCCGTCCGAGGCGTCGAGAACGCCGGACGTGCTGGAGGGATCGAACGGGTCGATCGCTCAGGCGGCGGCGTTGGTGAGGATGTAGTTCACCGCGTCGCCGACGGTCTTCAGGTTCTTGACCTCGTCGTCCGGGATCTTGACGTCGAAGCGCTCCTCGGCGGCCACGACGACCTCGACCATGGACAGCGAGTCGACGTCCAGGTCGTCCGTGAAGGACTTCTCGAGCTCGACGTCCTCGGTCGGGATACCGGCGATCTCGTTGACGATCTCGGCGAGACCTTCCAGAACCTCGTCCTTGGTAGCCATACTGGCTGCTCCTCTTCGGTGTTGAACGCGTCCGACCGGCGGCCGGACACAGGCTTTGCGGAATGAGTGGGGCGAAACGCGCCTAGGGGAGCGTAACGACTGCCGCGGCGTACACGAGACCCGCCCCGAAGCCGATGATCAGTGCGAGGTCGCCGCTGCGGGCCTCGCCGCTCTCCAGCATGCGCTCCATCGCCAGCGGGATGGAGGCCGCGGAGGTGTTGCCGGTCTCGGCGATGTCGCGGGCGACCGGCACCGAGTCGGGCAGCTTGAGCGCCTTGATCATGGCGTCGGTGATGCGCATGTTGGCCTGGTGCGGGATGAACGCGCCGAGCTGGTCGGCGGTGACCCCGGCGGCGTCCAGCGCCTGCTGGGCCACCTTGGCCATCTCCCACACCGCCCAGCGGAAGACCGGCTGGCCGTCCATCCGCAGGGCCGGCCACTTGGCCTCCTCGCCCACGCCGTTGACGGCGTCGGGCTTGGCGAAGGCGGTGTCCCAGGCCTGGGTCTGCGAGATGACGTCGGACTGCGAGCCGTCCGAGCCCCAGATCAGCTTGCCGATACCGGGCGTGTCGGACGGGCCGACGATCGCGGCGCCGGCGCCGTCGCCGAAGATGAACGCGGTCGAGCGGTCCGACTGGTCGGTCAGGTCGCTCAGCCGCTCGACGCCGATCACCAGCACGTACTCGGCGCTGCCGCCGCGGATCATGCCGTCGGCCAGGCCCAGGCCGTAGCCGAAGCCCGCGCAGGCGGCCGAGATGTCGAAGGCCGGGGCGGTGCCGCAGCCGAGCCGCTCGGCGATCTCGGTGGCGATCGCCGGGGTCTGCTTGAGGTGCGAGACGGTCGCGACGATCACGCCGCCGATCTGGTCCGGGGTGATCCCGGCCTGGGCGATGGCCTTGCCGGAGGCCTGCACCGACATCTCGGCGACGCTCTCCTCCGGGCCGGCCCAGCGGCGCTCGGCGATCCCGCTGCGGGTGCGGATCCACTCGTCCGAGGAGTCGATCCACTCCAGCACCTCGGCGTTGGGGATCACCCGGACCGGGCGGTAGCCGCCCACGCCGAGGATGCGCGCGTACTGCGCGCCCTCGGACGGGCGGATCTGCGGCTTCGTCATGCCTGGGTCTCCTGATCCTGACCGCCGTGCTCCGCGACGAGTGCGCGGGCCTTGTCCAGGTCGGCGGGGGTCTTGAGGGCAAGCGTCGCCACACCCTTGAGGTTGCGCTTGACCAGTCCGGTGAGGGTGCCCGCGGGGGACAGCTCGATGACGGCGGTCGCACCCAGCTGCCCGAGGGTCTCCATGCAGAGGTCCCAGCGGACCGGGTTGGAGACCTGCGACACCAGGCGGGTGAGCACCTCGGCGCCGGAGGCCACGACCTCGCCGTCCTTGTTGGAGACGTAGCGGACCTGCGGGTCGGCCACGGTCAGCGTCGGGGCCAGCGCGGCCAGCCGCTCGACACCCGGGGCCATGTGCTCGGTGTGGAAGGCGCCGGCCACCTTCAGGGCGACCAGCTTGGCACCGGCCGGCGGGTCCGCCTTCAGCGTCTCCAGCTGGGCCAGCGTGCCGGCGGCGACGATCTGGCCGCCGCCGTTGTTGTTGGCCGCGGTCAGGCCGTGCTCGGCCAGCTTCGCCGCGACGACCTCCGGGTCGCCGCCGAGCACGGCGATCATGCCGGTCTCGGTGACGGCGGCGGCCGCGGCCATCGCCCGGCCGCGCTCGCGGACGAAGGTCAGCGCGTCGTGCGCGCTCAGCACCCCGGCGCCGACGGCGGCGGTGATCTCGCCGACGCTGTGGCCGGCCACGGCGCCGACCAGCTTGCGGGCGACGTCCTCGTCCGGGAACAGCTCACGGGCGGTCATCAGACCGGCCGCGACCAGCAGCGGCTGGGCGACGGCGGTGTCCTTGATCTCCTCTGCGGAGGCCTCGGTCCCGGCGTGCACCAGGTCGAGCCCGGCGACCTCCGACCAGCCGCGGAGGCGGTCGGCGACACCGTCCAGCTCCAGCCAGGGGCTGAGGAAACCGGGGGACTGGGCACCCTGTCCAGGGGCGACGATTACGAGCACGGTTCAACCCTCTCTCGCCAGGCGCCCAGGGGCGGGTAGGCGACGGTAACGAAGAAAACCATCCGGGATTGTAAGGTCCCTACAGGCGGTTCAGCTCGGCTCCCCGGCCGCGGTGAGTCGGCCGAGGGCGAGTGCGATCCGCAGCGTGAACGCCGAACGCACGTCGGACGGGGCGTACCCCGTGACGTCGGTCACACGTCGTAGCCGGTAGCGCACCGTATTGGGGTGGACGAAGAGCATCCGGGCGGCGCCCTCCAGCGAAGAGGCCTGCTCCAGGTAGACGCTCAGCGTTTCCAGCAGCGCCGAGCCGGCTTCGTCCAGCGGTGTGTAGATCTCCTCCACCAGCTGGCGGCGGGCGGCCTGGTCGCCGGCCAGCGCGCGCTCGGGCAGCAGGTCGTCGGCCAGCACCGGGCGGGGCGCGTCCGGCCAGGCGGCGCAGGCACGCAGGCCGGCCGCGGCGGCGTGCGCCGAGCGGGTCGCCGAGAGCAGGTCCGGCACGGTCGGGCCGACCACCACCGGGCCCGGCGCGAACTGGCCGATCAGCGCCCGGGCCGCGTGCACCGGCTCCTTGTCGCCGCCGACCACGACCACCAGGCGCTTGCCCAGCACCCCGGTCAGCACGTGCAGCTTGGCGTACCGGGCGGCCCGGCGGATCGCCTCGACCACCAGCTCGCTGTCGCCGTCCGGGGCGCTGCCCATCACCACCCGGACCTGGCTGGGCTGGCCCCAGCCGAGCGCCGCGGCCCGCGACAGCACGCCCTCGTCCGCGTCGCCGGACAGCAGCGAGTTGACCACCAGCGCCTCCAGCCGGGCGTCCCAGGCGCCGCGCGCCTCGGCCGCCTGGGCGTACACCTGGGCGGTCGCGAAGGCGATCTCCCGGGCGTAGACCAGCACCGACTCGCGCATGTCCGCCTCGTCGCCGGGGGCGGCCACCTCCTCGATGGCCTCCTCCATCACCTCGATCGTGGTGCGGATCAGCTCGACGGTCTGGCGCAGGGTGATCGCCCTGGTCAGCTCGCGCGGGGCGGTGCCGAAGACGTCCGTGGAGATCGCCTGGGCGGCGTCCGGGTGGCGGTACCACTCGGTGAAGGCGGCGATGCCGGCCTGGGCGACCAGGCCGATCCAGGAACGGTGCTCCGGCGGCATCCGCCGGTACCAGCCGAGCTGGTCGTCCATCCGGGAGATCGCGGCGGTGGCCAGCTTGCCCGAGGACTTCTCCAGCCGCTTGAGCGTCGCGGCCCGGCGCTCGGCCCGCTCGGCGGCCATTCTGCGCTCCTGCGCGGTCAGGCGGGGCGCCGCCCGGCCGGGGCGGTCGCGGCCGGCCCTGGGGGCCGGGCTCTTCCCGGTCGGCTCGGCCGTGGGACTGGGTTCGCTCTTGGAGTTCGCGGAAGCGGCTGGCACAAGGACAAGACTGCCTCACGTGGGTGACTGCTCGTGCACACCCCCCGGTGCAGCGGCACGGTGGTGCCGGTCACACCCACTACCGTGGGGCCCGTGACAGACGACGCCGCCCGCCCCCGCGCCGACCTGCGCCGCACCGCCGAGCGCTACCTCTCCACCCCGGCCGAGGGCGTCGAGACCCGACACGCGTTCTCCTTCTCCGGCCACTACGACCCGAAGAACACGCACTTCGGCGCGCTGCTCGCGTGCAACGAGGAACTCCTCGCCCCCGGCGCCGGGTACGAGGAGCACAAGCACCGGGACACCGAGATCCTCACCTGGGTGCTGGAGGGCGCGCTGGCGCACCGGGACTCCCAGGGGCACGGCGGGGTGGTCCGCCCGGGGATGGTCCAGCACCTCGGCGCGGGCTCCGGCGTCACCCACACCGAGCGCAACGTCGGCGGGGCCGCCGGCCCGGTCCGCTTCGTCCAGATGTGGCTCCAGCCGGACGTGTTCGACGCGCCCCCGGCGTACGGGCTGCGCAAGGTGGAACCGGCCGACGGCGGGTTGACGCTGCTCGCCTCCGGGCTGGAGCGCGACGCCGGGACGGACGCCCTGCGGCTGCGCCGCGGCGACGCCGCGCTCTGGCTGGCGACGGCGGGGCCGTGGCAGCCGCTGCCCGCACTGCCCGAGGCCGCCTGGCGGTACGCGCACCTGACCGCCGGCTCGCTCGGCTACCGGACGATCCCGGGGCCCAAGGGCGGCGGCCGCTCGATGGCCCCGGGCGACAGCGTGCGGATCACCGGCGACGCCTTCGCCGACCCGACGGCCGGCGAGACCGGCGCCGAACTCCTGCTCTGGGAGATGCACTCGCCGGTCTCGTACGGCTAGGTCCTGGCCTTTCAGCCTTTCAGTCGTTCAGCTGTTCAGTTCGGCCAGGACCGCGTCCGAGCAGGCCGGCCAGACCTCGGCGGCCCACGGGCCGAAGTCCCGGTCGGTGAGCGCGACGCAGGCCACGCCGGCCTCCGGGTCGACCCACAGGAAGGTGCCGGACTGGCCGAAGTGGCCGAAGGTGGCGGGCGAGTTGGCGGTGCCCGTCCAGTGCGGGGCCTTGCCGTCGCGGATCTCGAAGCCGAGACCCCAGTCGTTCGGCCGGCGGTGGCCGTAGCCGGGCAGCACGCCGCTGGTGCCCGGGAAGGCGACCTCGCGGGTGGCCTGCCGGACGGTGGACGGGTCCAGCAGCTTCGGGGACTGGAGCTCTGCGGCGAACCGGACCAGGTCCGCGACGGTGGACAGGCCGCCGGCGCCGGCCGGGGACTTGTGCGCGGTGTTCAGCAGGGTGTCGTGCATGCCCAGCGGCTCGAACACCGCCTCGGCGGCGTACCGGGAGAACTCGATCCCGGCGGCGTCGGACAGCGCCCGCGCCAGCGCGTCGAAGCCCGCGTTGGAGTACAGCCGGCGGTTGCCGGGCTCGGCGAACACCCGGTCCTCGTCGAAGCCGAGGCCGGAGGTGTGCGCGAGCAGGTGGCGGACGGTCGAGCCGGCCGGCCCGGCCGGGTCGTCCAGCTCGAAGACGCCCTCCTCGACCGCGACCAGCACCGCGTACGAGGTGAGCAGCTTGGTCACCGACGCCAGCGGGAACAGGTGCTGCTGCGGCCCGTACGTGCCCAGCACCGCGCCGTCCGCCCCCCGGACCACCGCCGCCGCGGCGTGGGGCACCGGCCAGTTCTCGATCATCCGCAAGCTCTCCATGCGCCCGACTCTAACGAAGGCCCGAAAACGGGTGGCGGGAGCACCCGGGTGCGAGGCTTGCTTGGAGTGCACTCCAACTCGATAGCGTCGTCGTCACCGCTCACCACAGGGGGTAACCGATCATGGCCACGCTCGCACCCGTCCAGCTCGACCTGCGGACCTGCGCCGACGTGTACCAGCGCCCGGTCGGCGATCCGGACCGGACCCCGCGGCACACCATCAGCGAGGTCGCCGTGGCCAGCGGGCTCACCGCGCACACCCTGCGCTGGTACGAGCGGATCGGTCTGCTCGACCCGGTCGACCGCTCCGCCAGCGGCCAGCGCCGCTACTGCGACGCCGACCTGCACCGGCTGGCCTTCCTGGGCCGGCTGCGGCTGACCGGCATGCCGATCGCCGACATGCTCCGCTACGTGGAGCTGGCCCGCGAGGGTGAGCGGACCTACGAGGCGCGGCGCCAACTGCTGGTCGACCAGCGCGAGGAGGTCCGCCAACGGGTCGCCGACCTCCAGGCCACCCTCGCCGTCCTCGACTACAAGATCGACCTGTACTCCGGCCGGATCGCCGCGTCCGACGAACCGGCCGTCCGCCGCCACGAGTAGCCGCCATCAGCACGCCGCACGCGGAGCACGCCGCACGTGGAGTACGCCGCACGTGGAGTACGCCGCACGCATGCGCCGCACGCAGAGGAAGAAGCAGAGCGATGACCGTTCCCGTCCTCCCCACCGCCCGACTCGGCACCGACGGCCCGTTCGTGGGCGTCCAGGGCCTCGGCTGCATGGGCATGAGCGACTTCTACGGCCCGACCGACCGGCCCGAGGCGCTCGCCACCCTGGACGCCGCCCTGGAAGCCGGCGTCACCCTGTTCGACACCGCCGACGCCTACGGCTTCGGCCGCAACGAGGAGCTGATCGGCCCCTTCGTCCGCGCCAACCGCGACCGGGTGGTGCTCGCCACCAAGTTCGCCGTGGAGCGCAAGGAGGACGACCCGAGTCACCGCGGCATCCGCAACGACCCGGCGTACATCCGGGCCGCCGTCGACGCCTCGCTGCGCCGCCTCGGCGTGGACGAGATCGACCTCTACTACATGCACCGCCGCGACCCGGCCGTGCCGCTGGCCGACTCGGTCGGCACCATGGCGGAGCTGGTCCGGGCCGGCAAGGTGCGCCGACTGGGGCTGTCCGAGGTGACGGGCGCCGAACTGCGCGAGGCGTACGCGATCCACCCGATCGCCGCGCTGCAGTCCGAGTGGTCGGTGTTCGCCCGGGACGTCGAGCGCACGGCGGTGCCGGCCGCGGCCGAACTGGGCGTCGCCTTCGTGCCGTACTCACCGCTCGGCCGGGGCTTCCTGACCGGGGCGTTCCAGGCCGCCGAGCAGCTCGCGGCGGACGACGTCCGGCGCACCCAGCCGCGCTTCACCGGCGCCAACGCGGCGGCCAACGCCGAACTCCTGGCGCCGCTGCGGGAGATCGCGACGGCCCGCGGGGTGACCCTCGCGCAGGTCGCGCTGGCCTGGGTGCACCAGCGGGCCGAGGTGCACGGGCTGACCGTCGTGCCGATCCCCGGCACCCGCAAGCGCAGCCGGCTCGCCGAGAACACCGCGGCCGCCACGCTGCGGCTCACCGCCGAGGAACTGGCCCGGCTGGAGCCGGTGGCGGGCGAGGTGGCCGGGGACCGCTACCCGGACATGCGCTTCACCCAGGTCGGCCGGGAGTAGCGGCGGTGGGGGAGCGGCCGCCCGGGCCGCTCCCCCCGTCCCGGGCGCCTGCTCAGACCTCCCGGCCGAGCCAGGCGGCCAGCCGGGTGTGCACGTCGGCGTCCGGGGCGACCGGCCGCACCTCGCCGAACGGGACCGCCCCGCCGCGGTGCTCGGCCGACAGGACGGCCTGGGCGACGGCCAGCGCGGCGTGCGCCAGGGCGTCGTCCAGCGGCTGCCGGGAGCCGAGCGCCCGGGAGATGTCCCAGGTGTGCGCGACCGTCTCCATCAGGTAGCCGCCGACCGCGATCCGGCCGGGCACCACGCCCCAGGGCGCGTGGGCCGGGCGGTCCAGCGCGGCGTCGTCCGCCCAGGCCGCGACGGCCCGGGCGCGGGCCCGGTCCAGCGCGCCCGGCCAGGCGTCGTCCGCCAGGTCCCCGGTGGCGGCGACGACGTCCTCGGCCCGGCCGCCCTCGCCCAGGTAGGCGAACCGGTGGATGCCGCCGACCACGTGGCTCAGCAGCTCCCGCAGCGTGAACGCGCTGCACGGGGTGGGCCGGTCGAGGACGTCCGGGGTGATCTCGGCGAACAGCTTCTCCAACTGGCCGAGGGCGAGCAGGTACTGCGGGCGGGCGTCCTGGACGGAGTTCACGTGGAATCAGCTCCCTGGGGTGGTGCGGGCTTTCGGTCTCGAACGGCAATCTCCCAGTAAAACCTGACAACCGCCGTCAGGATTGCTGGGATTCTGCTGCCATGAAGGCCGACCGCCTGCTCTCCATCCTGCTCCTGCTCCAGACCCGCGGCCGGGTGCCCGCCACCGAACTGGCCGGGCGCCTGGAGGTGTCCGTCCGCACCATCTACCGCGACGTGGAGTCGCTCTCCACCGCCGGCGTGCCGGTGTTCACCGAACGCGGCCGCCACGGCGGCATCAGCCTGCTGCCCGGCTACCGCACCGACGTCACCGGACTGACCGCGGACGAGGCCCGGGCGCTGTTCGTGCTCTCCGCCCAGGGCGCGCACAGCGACCTCGGGCTGGACGGCGCGCTCGGCTCGGCGCTGCGCAAGGTGATGGCCGCGCTGCCGGCCCCGCACCGCCCGGCCGCCGAGCGGATCACCGAGCGGATCCTGGTCGACCCGGCCCGCTGGCTGCAGAGCGGCCCGGCGGCCGGCGCCGCGGCCGGCCCCGAACTGGGCGAGCTGCAGTACGCGGTGTTCGCCGACCGGCGGCTGCGGCTGAGCTACCGGCACAGCGGCACGCCGGCGCCGGTGGAGTACACCGTGGACCCGTACGGGCTGGTGAGCAAGGCCGCGGTCTGGTACCTGGTGGCCGATCTGCACGGCGAGCCCCGGCTGTTCCGGGCCGACCGGGTGCTGGCCGCCGAGACCACCGACGAGGCGGTGCGCCGCCGCGCCGGGGTGGGGCTCGGGGACGCCTGGGCGGTGCTGCGCGAGCAGGTGGAGCGGCTGCCGAAGGAGCTGCCGGTCCGGGTGCGGGTGCGGCGCGGGCGGCTGGACATGTTCGTCCGCATCCACGGCGGCCGGGTCACCGCGCCGCCGCCGGAGGCGGGCGCCGGGCCGGCCGAGGAGTGGGTCGAGGTGGCGATGGTCTTCCCGGCGCCGGCGGCCGTCCGCGCGCTGCTCGCCTTCGGCGCGGACGTCGAGGTGCTGGCCCCGCTCGCGGCCCGCCGCGAGCTGGCCCGGGCGGCGGCGGACGCCCTGCGGCTGTACCAGGAGTAGGGCCAGCGGTAGGTCGGGCTCTAGGAGTTCGGGGCGGGGCGGACGACGTCCTGGTAGTGGCCGAGCGAGATCGCCGCGAAGTTGTGCAGGCTGTCGGTGCCCTCGGTGAAGTAGCCGTTGTGGCCGGCCGCGCGGGCCGAGGAGATCTGCTCGGCGCCGAAGCCGCCGGCGGTCGGGTCGGCGCCGTGGCCGAGGCCGCCGACCTCCAGGTACGGGACGTTGCCGATCCAGTCGGTGGGGTTGCGGGTGGCCCAGACGTGCACGCCGGTGCCCAGCTCGCTGGTGCTCTGCACGCCCATGCCGGGGCTGCCGAACACCATCAGGTCGGTGATCCCGGAGGTGTCGGAGGGCGAGGCGGCCGCGCGTGGGATCTCGGGGGCGGCGTTGCCGCAGACCACGGAGCCGTACGAGTGGCAGAGCAGGGCCGGGGGCGCGTCCGGCCGGGTGGTCTCCTTGAGCCCGGCGAGCAGCCGCTGCAGCCGGGGCGCGCCGACGTCGGCGAGCCGGGAGGTGACGGCGTCCGGGCCGAGGCCGGACGGGGTGACGTAGCCGGTCCAGGCGATCACCGCGGTGCGGGTGTTCGGCGCCTGCCGCTGCTCCTCGGTGTGCAGGGCGCGGGCCATGCCGGCCGGGGAGCGCAGCGGTTCGGGGGCCTGGTCGAAGTGGCCGAGGTCGGCGTCCGAGCCGGGGACGACGACGGAGATCCGCTCGGCGTCGGCGAGGTCGCCCCACACCTCGGTGATCAGGCCGCGGCCGCGCGGGTCGAAGGCGAGGATCTGCCGGTCGGGGCCGAGCAGGTGCTCGACGTCGTTGGCGCGGGAGACGGCCAGCTCGCGGGTGTCGGCGTCGAGCTTGCGGTCGGCGGCGCGGGCCCGGGCGCTGTCGCGTTCGGCGGCCAGCGCGATCTTGTTGGCGCGGTAGCGCAGGTCCAGCGGGGCGCCGTCGAAGTTGCCGACGACCAGTGGGTAGTCCCGGATCAGCCGGTCCAGCTCGGTGGGGGCGAGCGAGGCGAAGAACGCGGCGGCGGCGGCCGGGGTGGTGGTGGCCGGGTCGGGCAGGGTGCGGTCGAAGCTGTGGTCCTGGACCCAGGCGGCGCTGCCGGCCGGGGGTGTGGAGATCGCCAGCTGCTCGGTGGAGGCGGCCGCCTGGGCCGCCGCGGCGCCGGCGTCGGCGAGCACGGCACAGCCCGCGAACGCCCCGATCAGTACCCGCTTCCAGCGCCGACGGTTGCGCACCGCACCAACTCCCTTAGGGCCCGTCACCGTTTCTCGGGCGGTGCCCGGAGGTGCGATGAGACTGCCTGCTTCCCTGCGCAAGCGTAGGGTGCCCGGAGAGGTGACGCGCCCGCCCAAACTGTGGGATGGCTCACATGAACCGGCGGTGTCGTTTCAGCGTCACAGAGTGGCCCGCACGTCGAATTCGCGCACCATCCGCTTGGGCGCCGTGCGCCGCCAGGCCTCGACGACGAGGTCGCGCAGCTCCTCCGGATCGACCAGGTCCAGCTGGACGCTCACCCAGCCGTGCCGCCCGACGTACGGCGCGCTGGAGAACACCTCGGGCTCGGCGGCGAGCAGTTCGGCCTGGTCCTCGGGGGAGGCCTTGACGGTGACGGAACGGCCCCCGGGCGCGCCCATCGCGAAGATCCGGCCGCGGATCCGCAGGGTCTCGATGTCCCAGGTCGGCTCCTGTGCGGCCTCCGGCAGGGCGAGCGCCATCGCGCGGAACTCCTCGAACGTCACCATGCCCGCAGCGTAGGGCAGGGGACCGACAGCGCGCCCCCCGGTGCACGCGGGGCGCACCGGGGGGCGGGTGGGGGCGGGTGGCCCGGGCCGGGCGGTTCAGAGCAGCGAGGACCAGGCGTCGCAGGAGCGGTCGCCGGAGACCAGCCGGTCCGGGTGGCCGCTGCCGTCGGCGATCGAGATCCGGCGGTAGCTCTGGCCGGAGAAGCACCAGAACTCGCTCCGGCCGCCGACCCGCTGGCAGTCCGGGACGGGCAGGAAGCAGTCCACCCGGCTCAGGCCGTTCAGCGAGCCCCACTGGGAGAGTTCGCGGTCGGTGCGCTCGCACACGTCGGTGTGCGCGGCGCCGTCGGCCACCGAGATCAGCCGGTAGCGCTGGCGGCCGCCGGTGGTGTGGAACGCCCAGTACCAGCTCTTGCCGCCGACCCGCTGCTGGTCGGGGACGGGCAGGAAGCAGTCCATCCGGTCGACGCCGCCCAGCGAGTTCCAGGCGCCGAGGTCGCGGTCCTGGCGCTCCACGGCGCTGGTCGTGGAGCCGCCGCCGCAGGTGATCGAGACGGCCCGGTACTGCTGGCGGCCGGCGGTGCTGTGGAACACCCAGTACCAGCTCTTGCCGTCCGGGTTCTGGAGGTCGGGCATCGGCAGGACGCAGTCGACCCGCCCGACGCCCTGCAGACACGTCCAGGCCGTCAGCCCGGTGTCGCCGTCGACCACGCGGTCGGTGTGGGCGGAGCCGTCGGCCACCGAGATCCGGCGGCACCGGTCGGCGTGGAACACCCAGTACTGGCTCTGGCCGCCCCTGCGCTGCTGGTCCGGGACGGCGAGGAACTCGTCGCAGGGGTACGCCTTGCCGGAGGCGGCCTGGCCGCCGCCGCCCTGCTGGGTCTGCCCGGTGGTCTGGCCGGACCCGCCGGTGAGCCGCCCGTCGCAGAGCGCCTTCAGGGTGCTGACGGACGGCATGAAGGCGTACACCGATCCGGTGGTCCGGACGAACTGCTGGAAGCTCAGCAGGGTGTGCTTGACCGTGCCGTCCGGATCCCGGCTCTCGAAGTCGACGTCCGGGGCCTCCTGGGTGACCGGGTCCTTGCCGGGCACCGGGTTGCGCTTGGGCGGGAAGTCCGGCTGGTCCATCCAGTCGGCCTGGATGAACTCGAACTGCCGGGCGATGTCCGCCTGGTAGCAGATGAACAGCAGGCCGCGCGGGTCGTCGGGGCCGCCCGGGCCCTCCGAGGCCGGGTCGAACGGCGAGCCGTACGGGGTGCCGCGGCGCATGATCCGACGGCCGTCGAGGGCGTTCGGGTCGAACGGCGGGTGGCTCGGGTCCTCCTGGAGGGCGGCGCGCGGGCTGGTCTTGCGCAGGTGCGACCAGAGCGGCGTGACCAGGCCCTCCAGGTCGTCCCGGAAGTCGAAGTCGTTGTCGTTGGAGGAGGTCGGGTCGTTCGGGGTGTCCCGGTCCTGGTGCTTGCAGACCGGGGCGCCGGAGCGCCAGCGGCCGACCATCCGGGCGGCCAGCCACTCGGTGGTGGCGTTGTCCGGGACGGCCTTGGCCAGCCGCAGCTCCTGGAGCTTGACCGAGACCTGCGACCACCAGCCGGGGACGTCCTGGGCGAGCCGGCGGACCACCTGGAAGGAGCCGTTGCGCGTCCAGTCCGGGTACTGGTCCTTGGGAAAGCTGAACGGGTCGTTGTCCTCGCCGCAGATGAACTCGCCGGCCGGGATGATCCGGGTGCCCCGGTGGCCCTCGACCTCGTCCGGGTTGTTCGGGTCCGGCCGGTCGAAGAAGCGCACGCCGGGCTCGCTGATGCCGTCCTTGAAGCCGAAGTGCTCCTTGCCGCGGCGGCTGCCCAGCAGGGTCTGGGCGTTCTGCTGGTAGGCGATCAGGACCCGGGCCTCGGCGGCCGCGATGCGCTGGGCCTCGATGGCCGCCTGGAGGTCCTTCTCGCTGTCCGCGGAGATCTTCAGCAGCGCGTGGACCGGCTGGTTCCTGCCGTTGCCGAACAGCCAGTTCTCCGGGGAGTTGTCGCCGCTGTCGCCGAGTGCGCCGGCCCGCTGCGCCGAGCCCTCCTTGAACGCCTCCAGGCCGCTGCCGATCGGCGGGGCCTGCGCGAACGGGTCGGTGGCGGAGAGCATCCGCATGCCCTCGTAGGTGAAGCTGACGCCCAGCCAGGTGGCCGTCAGCGACTTGGGGTCGTCGCCGCCGGAGGCGCTCCTGGCCTCGCTGAACGCCTCGTTGAACGTGGCGACCTGGCGGGTGGTGGCGATCTGCGGGACCAGCCGGCGCAGCCAGTCGCGGGCGCGCGCCGCGTCCTCGAACTTGAGGAACAGGACGCTGACGTTGTCCTTCCGGAAGCCGGCCAGGATGTCGCCCTGGATCTCGTCGCTCTGGCGCAGCCGCAGGTCGGTGGCCGTGGGGGTGCTCATGGGTGGGTCTTTCCTTCGCTGGGGGGCGGTTCGGGGGTCAGGCCGAGGAGCTGAGCTGGACCCACTGCGCGACGCTGGGCACGCCCTGGTCGTTGAGCAGGAAGAGCATGTACCAGCCGGGCGGCGCGGCCTTGGCGTCCGGCGGGGCCTGGAACTCCAGCCGGTTGCCGGCCCGGCTGGTGAGCCGCAGCTCGATGTGGCGCTGGCTGGTGTTGACCGAGTGGGTCGACGTGGTCGGCGCCAGCAGGACGGCCTTGGCGGCGAGCCCCGAGGTGGTGCTGGTGACGGTGAACTTCTTGTCGTAGCCGACCGGGGTGGTCGGCGCCCGGTCCAGCTGGGGCCGGCTGCCCTGGTTCAGGTAGGCGGGCTCGTAGATCTCGATGGTGCCGTTCATGGTGACGGGCCCCGTCGTGCCGGGGATGCCGCTCACCGTGCCGTTGACGTCCGGGTTGTTGGCGAGCTGCTGGAGTTCGTCGCCGGTCACCATCACGCGCCCGTCGGGCAGGACCACGGCGTTGGAGTGGTAGCCGCGCGGGAGCCGCTGGACCGGGCCGAGCTTCCAGTTGCCCTGGTCGTCGCGCAGTTCGACCTGGCGGTACTTGAGGTCGGCGTTGGGGTTGTACGGGCCGTTGCCGTAGTCGCGGATGTCGTACGCGCCGTTGACGGTCATCAGCCGGCCGTTGGGCAGCAGGAGGGTGTCGTCCTGGGTGCGGCCGAAGGCGCGGGACTTCTCGGCGGTCCAACTGCCGTTGGAGAAGCGCAGGGTGCTCGGGTTGTCGCGGTCGCCGCCGAGGATCAGGGCGGAGTCCGGGCCGTTGACGCCGCCGGGCAGCATGACCGCGGAGCCGTAGTTGCGCGGGCGGCCGTCCGGGCGGGCGGTGAGGTCGCTGCGGGACTCGGCGACCGGGTCGAACCTCCACTGCTCGGTGGGCTGGCGGCCGAAGCCGTAGACGTTGCCGTCGTTGAGCGAGAACAGGTGCGGGTAGTCCGTGGTGAACGGGGCGTCGGCCTTGAAGCGCTCCACCGGGGTGTTCTTCGGGGTGTCGTTCTTGCCCTGGGGGACGGGGAAGCCCTTGGCGGGGAAGCGCTCGACCACCGGGGTCGGGGTGCCGTGGCCGAGTTCGGACTGGCCGGACATGATCAGCTGCCGGCCGTCGGCGCCGGTCACCACCGAGGGGTACCAGCGGCCGACCGACATGTCGGGGTTGCGGGTCCAGGTCTCGGTCCACGGGTCGAAGACCAGCGACAGCTTGGCGCCGGTGCCGCCGTTGCCGCCGAGGTTCCCGCCGAAGACGCCGAGCATGCCGTTGGGCAGGAAGGAGTGGCCGGAGCAGAAGAACGGCACCGGGCGGGGCTCGTTGAGGCCGTCCGGCATGTCGGAGACCGGCGGGGTGACCTGTTTGAAGGCGTCCTTGCCGGTGCCCTTGGCCGGGTCCCAGAGGAAGGCCCGGCCGGCGTTCTCCTTGCCGGTGGTCTGGGTGGGGGCGGGTTCCTTCTCCGGGTTGGACTCGATCCGCTCGAAGGAGAACAGCAGCACCTTGCCGGTCGGCAGCAGCGCGACGTGGTCGCCGAAGTCGGGGGAGGAGAAGTACTCCTTGAACGTGCCGAACACCGCCGGGTCGAAGCCGGCGTTGGTGCTGGCCTGGGAGGCCGTCAGCGCGTTGTACCGGTTGGTGCGGGTGGTCTGCGGGTAGTCGCCGATGCCGCGGATGGCGGCGCGGGCCCGGGCGTGCTCCTCGGCGTGCTCGGGGCCGAGCGCGGCGACCTCGTCGTCCCGCATCTCGGCCATCACCCGGGGTGAGGCGATGTGCGGGGTGAGGTCGTTCTGGCCGGGGGTGGCCGGCCCGCCGTGGGCGGTGGCCGGGCCGACGGCGGCGAGCAGGGTGCCGGTGGTCACCGCGCAGACCACGGCGGTGGCCGACAGCCGGCGGCGGGCCCGGCGCCGTGGCTGCGGTGCGGACGGGGACATGGATCTCCTCGGGGAGGGGGTGGGCGGGGAGGGTGGCGAATGCGGACGGACGGGCCGTGGGCGGGCGCGGTCCAGCGATGGTCGCCGACCGTCACAGGAGATCACAGTGCGTGGTGGTTCGCATGCGGATGCATCCCGCTGCGGACCCCTGCGACGGGCGGCCCCGGAGTGGCCGTGGACCGGTCCCGGAACGGCCGAAGGGGCGCGGACCGATCGGTCCGCGCCCCTCCTGTGCCTCACTCTCCGGCGCAGGTCACACCATGCCCAGCGCGTACGCGGCGAACAGCGCCGCACCCGCCGCGGCCAGTGCCTTCCCGGCCCGGGAGAAGGCCGTCCACGGCCCGTCGAACCGCCGGGTGAACCACCCGATCGCCACCAGCACGGCCCCGAACAGCGGAAGCAGCGCCACCCGGACGGCCACCCAGCCGATCGAGTCCGGCGCGGTGGTCAGCCCCGGCACGGCGCCCAGGCCGGCCGCGCCGGGCACCGCCACCGCGAGCATCGCGCTCTGGTGCCAGCAGAAGATCGTCATCGCCGAGAGGTTGACCGCCACCACCGGCAGCCACAGCAGCGGACGGCGGGTCAGCAGCCGGCCCAGCCGATCCCGCAGCAGCACCGCGGCGCCGCACTGCGTCGCCGCCAGGGCCAGCACCAGCAGGGACGGCGGGTGCGAGTTGGTCCGCTCCATCCCGGGCACCCCGACCATGCTGGCCGGGTAGTGGAACGCCAGCAGCAGCGTGGCGAACAGCGCGCCACCGCCGACCAGCAGCACCCGGGCCACCGGGCGGCCGAGCCGGCCCTGCGCCCACAGCACGCCCAGCTGGTAGCCGAACAGCCAGCCCGGCAGGATGTTCAACAGCCCGACCCAGGACGGCACCGCCTCCGCCCACGGCCCGTACCGCAGCAGGTCGACGGCGGCGACGGCGGCCACCAGGACGCCCGCCGACCAGCCGCCCAGCCGGCGCCCGGCCGCCACGCACAGCGGGGTGAGCGCGGTCAGCCCCAGGTAGACCGCGATGTACCAGAGCGGCTGCACCACCAGCGTCGCGCCGGTCCGCACGGTGTCCCCGGGGACGCCGAGCGCGGGCAGCAGCGCGATCAGCAGCGCCCAGACGGCCGTCACCCCCAGCACCGGGCGCAGCAGCCGCACCGACCGGCCGCGCAGCCAGCCCAGGTACGTCACGCCCTTGGCCCGGGCCCGCTCCAGCGACTGGACCGAGGAGTGGCCGCCGACCAGGAAGAACACCCCGAGCATCTGGAGCACCCAGCTGATCGGGGCGAGGCCGCCGAGCGAGGAGAGCGGGCTCGCGTTGTGCAGGGCGCCGTCGGCGGAGAGCGTGAAGCCGCCGAGCAGCCAGTGCCCGACCGGCACGGCGAGCAGGGCGAGGGCGCGCAGCCCGTCCAGGGCGCGGTCGCGGGTCTCGGGGGTGCGGGCGTCGACCTGGTGGGCGGCGCGGCGCAGGGCGGTCAGCGGGTGGGCCATGGCGGTGCTCCTTTCGGTGAGGCGGTCAGCGGTCAGCGGTCAGCGGTCGAGGCCGAGGGCGATGGCGGCGAAGGCGGTGAGCGAGGCGGTGCCGGGGGCGAAGTAGCCGGCGTGGCCCTCGGATCCGGTGGCGGGCAGCGGGCGGGCGCCGAAGCCGGGGGCGGTCGGGTCGGCGCCGTGGCCGAGGCCGAGCACCGAGACGTAGGGGACCCGGCCGATCCAGTCGGAGTCGTTGCGGGCGGTGGCCCAGAGCGGGACGCGCGGGTCGAGGGCGGCGGCCGAGCCGACGCCCATCCCGGGCGAGCCGAGGACGACCACGCCGGAGGCCTGGTCGGGCCCGGGGCGGGCCAGCCCGCAGACCACCGAGCCGTAGCTGTGGCAGAACACCGTGGCCGGGGCCTGCGGGCGGGTGGTGACGGCGAGTCCGTCGAGCAGCCGGGTGAGCCGCGCGGCCCCGGCCCGGGCCAGGTCCTCGGTGGCGGCGCCCAGGCCGATCCCGACCGGGGTGGTGTAGCCGGTCCAGGCGATCACGGCGCTCTGCCGGTCGGTGGCCCGGTAGAGCGAGCGGGCCATGCCGGCGGGGGTGCCGTACGAGCCGGGGGAGCGGTCGAAGTTCTCCAGGTCGTTGTCCGAGCCGGGGACGACGACGGCGGTGCGGCGGGCGGTGGCGAGGTCGCCGAAGACCTCGGCGACCTCGCCGCGATCGCGCGGGTCGAAGACGAGGATCCGGCGGTCGCCGTCCAGCAGGGCGCGGTAGCGCTCGGCGCGGGTGCGGGCCTGCTCGTGGTCCTGCGGGGTGAGCGCCGGGTCGGTGGCCCGGGCGAGTTCGCGGCCGAGCTCCGCGGTGAGGGCCAGCGTGTTGGCCCGGTACCGGAGTTGGACCGGGGCGCCGTCCAGGTTGCCGACCACCAGCGGGTGCCGGACGGCCAGCGCGTTCTGCTGGGTGGGCGTCAACTCGGCGAAGAACGCGGCGACTTCGGCCGGGGTGGCGGTGGCCGGGTCGGGCGGGTGGAGGCCGAGCGCGGTGTCGGCCACCCAGGCGGCGCTGCCCGGCGGCGGGCCGGTGACGGCCTGTTGGGCGTCCGTGGAGAAGCCGCCGAGACCGAGCACCGCGGCCAGCATCACCGTACTGGCCGCGATGGCTCTCTTGACCCGAAACTTCCCCATGTCCGGCCCCTCCCTGATCCGTTCGACTTCGACGGAAAGGAAGGTAGAAATGCGACGGCCCCGCGGACGTCACACCGCGGGGCCAACTCCCGGGTGCTACCGGGGTACTACTCGGGGTATCGCTCGGGGTACCACGGGGGGTGTCTCCGGACCGGAGCCGTCGGGCTGGAGCCGCCGAGGGTCACCGGACCGGCGTCACTGGCCGGGCGTCACGAGGCCGGACTCGTAGGCGAGGACGACGGCCTGGGCGCGGTCGCGCAGGTCGAGCTTGGCGAGGATGCGCCCGATATGGGTCTTGACGGTCTGCTCGGCCAGGACCAGCCGGCCGGCTATCTCCTGGTTGGACAGGCCGCGGGCGATCAGCTCCAGCACCTCGGTCTCACGCGGGGTGAGGCCGTTGAGCCGCAGTTTGGGGTCGCGCCGCCGGGCCGGCCGGTTGCGGGCGAAGTCCTCGATCAGCCGGCGGGTCACCGAGGGGGCGAGCAGCGCCTCGCCGGCCGAGACCACCCGGACCGCGGAGATCAGGTCGGCCGGCGGGGCGTCCTTGAGCAGGAAGCCGCTGGCCCCGGCGCGCAGCGCCTCGTACACGTAGTCGTCCACGTCGAAGGTGGTCAGCATCATCACCTTGGGCCGGTGCGCGCCGGGGACGGCGGGGTCGAGCAGTCGGCGGGCGGCCTCCAGGCCGTCCATGACGGGCATGCGGACGTCCATCAGCACCAGGTCCGGGTGGGTGCGGCCGCTCACCTCCAGGGCCTGCGCGCCGTCGGCCGCGTCCCCCACCACGTCGATGTCGCTCTGGGCGTTGAGCAGGGCGGCGAAGCCGGCCCGCACCATGGCCTGGTCGTCGACGATGATCACGCGGATGGTCATGCGGGCTTCTCCCGGGGGGTTTCGAGGGGCAGGACGGCGGCGACCTTGTAGCCGCCGTCCGGCATCGGGCCGGTCTCCAGCCTGCCACCGACCAGCCGGGCGCGTTCCCGCATTCCGATCAGCCCCTGTCCGGTGCCCTCCATGGAGGCCTCCAGCGACTCGGTGTGCTGGGGCGGGGGCGTGTTCACCACGGTCAGCAGCAGGGTGGCGCCCTCGTCGACCAGGGATATCCGGGCCCGCGAGCCGGGCGCGTGGCGCACCACGTTGGCCAGCGCCTCCTGCACGATCCGGTACGCGGACAGGGCGACTGCCTTCGGCACCGCCTCGGCCAGCCCCGGATCCACCGTCAGTTCGGCCGGGACCCCGGCCCGTCCCACCGTCTCGATCAGCTGCGGCAGTTGCTCGATCCCGGGCTGCGGCACCTTCTCGGCGGCGGACTCCTCGCTGCGCAGCACGCCGAGCAGTCGGCGCATCTCGGTCAGCGACTCGCGGGCGGTGCCGGCGATGGCGGTGAACTCCTCGGTGGCCGCGGCCGGTACGCCGGTGATCCGGTACGGCGCGCTGGCCGCCTGCACGGCGATCACCGACATGTGGTGGGCGACCACGTCGTGCAGTTCCCTCGCGATCCGGGCGCGCTCCTCCAGCAGGGTGCGCCGCTCGCGTTCGGCCTCGCTGATGTGCTCCTGTTCGGCGAGCAGCCGGCGGGCCTCGGCGCGGTCCTGGACGGCCCAGCCGAGCAGCAGGGCGGCGCCGCCGAGGGCGACCAGCAGCATGGTGGTGCCGTCGTCGGCGTGCGGGAAGCCGAGCGTGGTGGTGAGGAGGGTGAGCAGGATCGTGGCGATCCAGACCGCGATCAGGGTGGCCCGGCTCTCCCGCAGCGCGAGCGCGATCAGCAGGAAGACGTACGCCAGGATCATCGGCGCCGTCCACGGCCAGGTGCCGCCGAGCTGGTGGTGCCGGGCGGTGATGGAGGCCGTGGTGACGAGGGTGGCCGCGCTGATCCACCAGGCGGCCAGCGGCCGGGTGATGGCGAGCAGCAGCGGCGCGGTCTGGGCGATGGTGAGCGCGCCGGCGATGGGCACGGCGACGCCGTAGAAGTCGACCAGGGCGACGATCCCGGTGGGGATCAGCGAGGCCTGCATGATCAGCGCGACGACGTACGGCAGTCGGCGCAGCCAGGCCCGGGGCGAGTCCCCGAGCAGCGGGGTGGACCCGCCGGTCGGGGTGGTGAGGTGGTGCCGGAGCGAGCGGAGCAGCCGGAGGGCCTGCGCGCGGACTTCGGTCGTGGTGATCGTCTTCATCGCGGGCCAGCCTAAGAGGGTGCCGACCGCCCGTCGTCGCACTGGGGTCGAACATCGGAGTGCTACCGGAGTAGGGGGTGCTACCCGGGTACTACTGCTCCCGGCACGGTTCCGGGGCCGGGAGCGGTGCCCGCGGTACTACTGCGGGCCGGTATTGCTGCGGGCCGGTACTACCGCGTGGCCGGTGCTACTGCGGGCCGGTGCGCCAGTGGCCGGCCAGGGCCGGGCCGAGCTGGTCGAAGTGGCGCTCGATGACGGCGACCATGCCCTCGGGCCCGGCGGGCTCCTGGTCGGGGGTCCAGGACAGGTGGGCGGCGCGCAGCACGCTGCCGAAGACGGCGGCGAGCACGGTGGGCCGCAGGTCCTCGGCCGGGTCGAGGCCCTCGCGTTCGGCGATTACCCGGACGACCACCCGTTCCTGCTCGGTGACCCGGCGCAGGTGGGTGGCGAGCAGGGTGGGGGTCTCCTCGATCATCCGCATCAATTCGAGGGCGGTGGTGATCGAGCGGGGGCCGCTGCGGTGTTCGGCGCCGAGTTCGCGCCAGGACTGGACGATCGCGGCGCGCAGGGCCTGGAGCGGGGACTCGTGGGCCGGGCGGCGGCACAGGCACTCGATGAAGTAGTCCTCGGCGTCGGCCATCACGGCGAGCGCGACCTCGTCCTTGTTGGCGAAGTAGCGGAAGAAGGTGCGCTGGGAGACCTCGACGGCGGAGGCGATCTCGTCGACGGTGGTGCGGGCGAAGCCCTGGCCGAGGAAGAGCACGTGGGCGGCCTGGACGAGGGCGTCCCTGGTCTGCTGCTTCTTGCGCTCGCGCAGCCCTGGCAGCCGTTCGGGGGTGCCCGGGGCGGCGGTGGGGGTGGGGGTGCGAGCGGCCATGGCGGGGCCTTCCGAGCGCGTGCGGGCGGGGTGAGGAGCACAACCTTAGCGCTCTGACAAATGTCAGCCAGAGCCAGAAGTCAGTGTTTGCCGAATGTCAGTGGCTGACATAATCTGCCGGAAGTGGCGCTCGCCGACCGGGCACTCGTGGGGACGGGTGGGTCGCGGCGCCACGCCCACGTTCCGTTCTCTGCCACGCCCCCGGAGGGCCCCAGATGAGCCAGTCCGTCGTCAAGAACGCCAAGGCGGACGTCCCGCCGCAGCGCACGCCACCGGGCGGGGGAGGGCTCAAGGGGCACCCCTGGCTGACCCTGCTGACCGTCGCGGTCGGCGTGATGATGGTCGCCCTGGACGGCACGATCGTCGCCATCGCCAACCCCGTCATCCAGGCGGACCTGAAGGCCGCGCCCTCCGAGATCCAGTGGGTGACCAGCGGCTACCTGCTGGCCCTGGCGGTCTTCCTGATCACGGCCGGCAAGATCGGCGACCGGTTCGGCCACAAGAACACCTTCCTGGTCGGCGCCGTCGGCTTCGCCGCCACCTCGGCCGCGATCGGCTTCGCCGGCAACATCCAGACCGTGATCGCCTTCCGGGTGCTCCAGGGCCTGTTCGGCGCGCTGCTCCAGCCGGCCGCGCTCGGCCTGCTGCGCGGCGCCTTCCCGGCCGAGAAGCTCAACATGGCGATCGGCATCTGGGGCGGTGTGATCGGCGCCTCCACCGCGGCCGGCCCGATCGTCGGCGGCCTGCTGGTCGAGCACGTCAACTGGGAGTCGGTCTTCTTCATCAACATCCCGGTCGGCCTGATCGCGCTCGGCCTCGGCCTGTGGATCCTCAAGGACGTACGGGCCGAGAAGGCCGCCAAGTCCTTCGACCTGCCCGGGATCGCGCTGCTCTCGGTGGCGATGTTCGCGCTGGTCTTCGGCATCATCAAGGCCCCCGAGTGGGGCTGGGGCGACGCCCGCACGCTGCTGTTCCTGGGCGGCGCGGTGGTCCTGATGGTGCTCTTCGCGTTCTGGCAGGCCCGGGCGAAGGAGCCGCTGATCCCGCTCAGCCTGTTCCGTTCGGTGCCGCTGTCGGCGGGCACCCTGCTGATGGTGCTGATGGCCTTCGCGTTCTTCGGCGCGATCTTCTTCGTGACCTTCTACTTGCAGAACGTGCACGGGATGTCGCCGGTGTCCGCCGGCGTC
Source organism: Kitasatospora sp. NPDC058478 (assembly GCF_042720345.1). Lineage (NCBI taxonomy): Bacteria > Bacillati > Actinomycetota > Actinomycetes > Kitasatosporales > Streptomycetaceae > Kitasatospora > Kitasatospora sp. NPDC058478. Next base: position 121,743 of record NZ_JBHXML010000008.1, read on the forward strand.
CACCTGCTGCCGATGACCGGCATGATGATCATCGGTTCGCCGGTGGCGGGCATCGCGATCGGCAAGCTCGGCCCGCGGATCCCGATCGTGGCCGGCATGCTGATCACCACCACCGCGATGTTCGGCATGTCCACCCTGGACGCGGGCTCCGGCACCGGCGTGATGTCGCTCTGGTTCGTCCTGATGGGCCTCGGCATCAGCCCGGTCATGGTCGGCGCCACCGAGGTGATCGTCGGCAACGCCCCGCTGGAGCTGTCCGGTGTGGCCGGCGGCCTCCAGCAGGCCGCGATGCAGGTCGGCGGCAGCCTCGGCACCGCGGTGCTCGGCGCGCTGATGGCGGCCAAGGTCGGGGACGTGCTGCCCGGCAACTGGGCCAAGGCCGGCCTGCCGCCGGTCCAGGGCGCCGAGGCCGAGGGCCTCAAGCAGGCCGCGCAGCTCGGCATCGTCCCGCCGGCCCCGGCCGGCACCCCGCAGCAGGCGGTGGACGCGATGGCCGGCGCCGTGCACGACTCCTTCGTCAGCGGCATGTCGCTCGCCTTCGCGGTCGCCGCCGTGGTGGCCTTCGGCGCCGCCGTGCTCGGCCTGCTCACCCGCCGCGGCACCGTCGACGCGGGCCCGGCCGTCCACATCTGATCCCGCGCCACGTCTGATCCCCGCGCGATCAGTGACCAGCGGCCAACGACCAACGGCCCCGGACTCGACCGAGTCCGGGGCCGCTGCGTGCCGTCATCCGCCGCCGCGGGCGGGTGGGACTGCCCGGGTGCACCCGGGGACGCCGAAGGGCCGGACCTCCGTGCTCGGAGGCCCGACCCTTCATGGTCTAGCGGGTGATCAGGCGTCGCCGCCGGCGGCGCCCGGGTCGGCTGCGGCCACGTCGAGCAGCTGGTAGCGGTCGATCGCGTCCTTCAGCGCGCTGCGGTCGACCTTGCCCTGCTTGGCGAGCTCGGTGAGCACCGCCAGGACGACCGACTGCGCGTCGATGTGGAAGAAGCGACGGGCCGCACCGCGGGTGTCGGCGAAGCCGAACCCGTCGGCGCCGAGCGACTGGTACTGACCGGGCACCCAGCGGGAGATCTGGTCCGGCACCGCGCGCATCCAGTCGGACACGGCGACGACCGGGCCCTCGGCACCCTGGAGCTTCTGGGTGACGTACGGCACGCGCTGCTGCTCCTCGGGGTGCAGCAGGTTGAACTCCTCGGCCTCCACCGCGTCGCGGCGCAGCTCGTTCCAGGAGGTCGCGGACCAGACGTCGGCCTTGACGTTCCATTCCTCGGCGAGGATGCGCTGGGCCTCCAGGGCCCACGGCACGGCCACGCCGGAGGCGAGGATCTGGGCCGGGATCTGGCCGGCGGTGCCCGGCGCGTACTTGTGCAGACCCTTGAGGATGCCCTCGACGTCCACGTTCTCGGGCTCGGCCGGCATCTTGATCGGCTCGTTGTAGACGGTCATGTAGTAGAACACGTCCTCGCCGTGCGGGTGCTCGGCACTGGTGCCGTACATCCGCCGCAGACCGTCCTGGACGATGTGCGCGATCTCGAAGCCGTACGCCGGGTCGTACGCGACGACGCCGGGGTTGGTCGAGGCCAGCAGCTGCGAGTGGCCGTCGGCGTGCTGGAGGCCCTCGCCGGTCAGCGTGGTGCGGCCGGCGGTGGCGCCGATCACGAAGCCGCGGGCCAGCTGGTCGGCCATCTGCCAGAACTGGTCGCCGGTGCGCTGGAACCCGAACATCGAGTAGAAGACGTACACCGGGATCAGCGGCTCGCCGTGGGTGGCGTAGGAGGAGCCGGCGGCGATCAGCGAGGCGGTGCAGCCGGCCTCGGAGATGCCGTCGTGCAGCATCTGGCCGGTCGGCGACTCCTTGTAGGCCAGCAGCAGGTCGCGGTCGACCGACTCGTAGGTCTGGCCGAGCGGGTTGTAGATCTTCGCCGACGGGAAGAGCGAGTCCATGCCGAAGGTGCGGTACTCGTCGGGCGCGATCGGCACGAAGCGGTTGCCGATGCCCTTGTCCCGCATGAGGTCCTTGAGCACCCGGACGAACGCCATGGTGGTGGCGATGGTCTGGTTGCCGGAGCCCTTCTTGACCGCCTTGTACGCGTCGTCGCCGGGCAGTTCCAGCTGACGCGGGCGCACCTTGCGGGTCGGCACGTAGCCGCCCAGCTCGCTGCGGCGGTCGTGCATGTACTGGATCTCTTCCGAGTCGCGGCCCGGGTGGTAGTAGGGCGGGTAGCCCTCGTCGAGCTGCTTGTCGGTGATCGGCAGGTGCAGCCGGTCGCGGAAGCGCTTCAGGTCCTCGACCGTCAGCTTCTTCATCTGGTGGGTGGCGTTGCGGCCCTCGAAGTTGGGGCCGAGCGTCCAGCCCTTGACCGTCTGGGCGAGGATGACCGTCGGCTGGCCCTGGTGCTCGCGGGCCGCCTTGAACGCCGCGTAGATCTTCTTGTGATCGTGGCCGCCGCGACCCAGGTGCTGGACCTGCTGGTCGGTCATGCTCTCGACCATCTTGCGCAGGCGCAGGTCGCTGCCGAAGAAGTGCTCGCGGATGTACTGGCCGGTCTCGGTGGCGTAGGTCTGGAACTGGCCGTCCACCGTGGTGTTCAGCTTGTTGACCAGGACGCCGTCGCGGTCCTGCGCGAGCAGCGGGTCCCAGCTGCGGTCCCAGACCAGCTTGATCACGTTCCAGCCGGCGCCCCGGAACTGGGACTCCAGCTCCTGGATGATCTTGCCGTTGCCGCGGACCGGGCCGTCCAGGCGCTGCAGGTTGCAGTTGACCACGAAGGTCAGGTTGTCGAGGCCCTCGCGCGAGGCCAGCGACAGCTGGCCCAGCGACTCCGGCTCGTCCATCTCGCCGTCGCCGAGGAAGGCGTAGACCTGCGAGTCGGAGGTGTCCTTGATCCCGCGGTGCTCCAGGTAGCGGTTCATCCGGGCCTGGTAGATCGCGCCGAGCGGGCCGAGGCCCATGGACACGGTCGGGAACTCCCAGAAGTCCGGCATCAGCCGCGGGTGCGGGTAGCTGGAGAGGCCGTACGGGGCCTTCGACTTCTCCTGGCGGAACGCGTCGAGCTGCCGCTCGGACAGTCGGTCCAGCAGGAACGCGCGGGCGTAGATGCCGGGGGAGGCGTGGCCCTGGAAGAAGATCTGGTCGCCGGACTCGCCCTCGGCGTCCTTGCCGCGGAAGAAGTAGTTGAAGCCGACGTCGTACAGCGACGCGGAGGAGGCGAAGGTGGCGATGTGCCCGCCCACGCCGATGCCCGGGCGCTGCGCCCGGGAGACCATCACGGCCGCGTTCCAGCGGGTCGCGTTGAGGATCTTGCGCTCGATCTCCTCGTTGCCGGGGAAGAACGGCTCGTCCTTGGTCGCGATGGTGTTGACGTAGTCCGTGCTGCGCATCTCGGGCACGGCGACACGCTTCTCGCGGGCGCGCTCGATCAGGCGGAGCATCAGGTAGCGGGCGCGCTCGCGCCCCCGCTCGTCGATGGCCGCGTCAAGCGACTCCAGCCATTCCGCGGTCTCCTCGGGATCGAAGTCCGGGACCTGACTCGGAAGGCCGCCAATGATGATCGGGTTGCGATCGGATCCGGAAGCCACGCTGTTCCTTCACTGTCGGTCGAAACTGAGGTGTGTCGCGCCGCCTCCATCGTGCTACCGCGCTCGGAGATCCGTCATCTCTACCGATCGGTAACCGTTCCGCCTGGTGGGCGGGACGGTCTGGCGGTGCGCGGTCCGGGCGACTTCGCCCGCCCCGCACACCCCCGGGTGCTACGTACAGAGGTGGTCCGACCTGGTGTCCCGTCCGCCCGATGGCGGGCGGCCGGGGTGAGGGCCAACAGGAGACTCTACGCCCGCGCACGCGCGGACCCGAATGCCGTTCGTATCTCGGGCATCCGTACGCCCTGTGGGCCGGGACCACCCGAAGCATCCTTGTCCCATGCAGAGAAGGGCAAATCGGTGTGATTCCCGACACATCGAACGGCGTGTCCCCGCTGTGGCACGTCAACCTTTGGGGGGGATCGGGGGTCGGGTACTTGCGCGAACCGCCGCGCCCGTGTGGACTACGGCCACAGCCTCGGCATGGATGCCGGGCCGAATACTGGAGGTTATTCCCGTGAGCGCGACCGCGGACCCCGCGGACAAGTCCAACCCGGCGACCCGTCTCGGCTTCGAAGAAGGCCAGATCATCCAGGAGCTGGGGTACGACGACGACACTGACCAGGATCTCCGCGAAGGCATCGAGGAGCTCACCGGGACGGATCTCGTCGACGAGGACTACGACGACGTCGCCGACGCCGTTCTGCTGTGGCACCGCGACGACGACGGGGACCTCACCGACTCCCTCGTCGATGCCTTGGAGTACCTGGCCGAGGGCGGTCTGATCTGGCTGCTGACGCCCAAGACCGGGCGTGACGGCCACGTCGAGGCGTCCGACATCGCGGACGCGGCCCGCACCGCCGGTCTCTCCCAGACCAGCTCGATCGCGGTCGCCAAGGACTGGGCGGCCACCCGGCTCGCCACCAAGTCCACGGCCAAGCCGGGCGGCAAGCGCTGAGCGGGCTCTGAGGCCCCGCACCGGGCCCCGCTGGAGGATCCCTCCAGCGGGGCCCGATCGTTTTCCGGGGTCCGGAACCGGGGGCGGCGCCCGCCCGTGTCATCACGGAGCGTGTTCACCCGGGGTCGCGTCGGCCTCGGAGCCGGCCCGGAAACGCGTTCGCCCAGGGCGAAAGCGGTGAAGCGTGCGGGTGCCGCCCTCATCCATTCGGCGGAACGTGCCCGAACGGATGCGAGGATGGCGCTGTCCGCGCCGCCCGCGCGGCACGGTCGCGTCAGAAAGGTCACGTCCATGGCCATCGAGGTCGGCACCGAGGCTCCGGACTTCGAGCTCAACAACCAGCACGGCGAAGCGGTCCGCCTCTCCGACTTCCGGGGCGAGCGGAACGTCGTCCTGGTCTTCTACCCGTTCTCCTTCACCGGCGTCTGCACCGGCGAGCTCGGCGCCATCCAGCGGGAGCTGGCGCAGCTGCAGAACGACCGGGTCCAGGTGCTCGGCGTCTCCTGCGACTCGCAGTTCACCCAGCGCGTCTTCGCCGACCGCGAGGGCCTGGAGTTCCCGCTGCTGGCCGACTTCTGGCCGCACGGCGAGGTCGCCCGCGCCTACGGCGTCCTCGACGAGCGGAAGGGCTGCCCCGTGCGCGGCACCTTCGTGATCGACACGGCGGGCACGGTGCGCTGGAGCGTCGTCAACGACCTCCCGGACGCCCGGGACGAGCAGGAGTACCTGAAGGCCCTCGACGCCCTCTGAGGCCCCGCGTGGAGGCCCGTGGCGGTGGCCGCGGGCCCGGTCCCGCGAACTTCGAACAGCCGCGCCGGGCCCGTTCGCACGTCCGGACGGGAACCGCGCACTACGCTCGGTCCGTTGGTCGGGTGGGGCACGTGAGCCGCTCGCCGGCCGGCGCCTCGAACCGCACCACGGGGGCACCAGGGCGTGCCTCCCGATTCTTGGAGGACAAGTGGGTGTCAGCCTGAGCAAGGGCGGCAATGTCTCGCTCACCAAGGAGGCCCCGGGGCTTTCGGCCGTGGTCGTCGGCCTGGGCTGGGACGTCCGGACCACCACCGGGACGGACTTCGACCTGGACGCCAGCGCGCTGCTCTGCAACGAGCAGGGCAAGGTCGCCTCGGACGGGAACTTCGTCTTCTTCAACAACCTGAAGAGCGCGGACGGCTCCGTCGAGCACACCGGTGACAACCGCACCGGCGAGGGCGAGGGCGACGACGAGGCGATCAAGGTCAGTCTGGTCGGCGTCCCGGCGGACGTGCAGAAGATCGTCTTCCCGGTGTCGATCTACGACGCCGAGAACCGCGGGCAGAACTTCGGCCAGGTGCGCAACGCGTTCATCCGCGTGGTGAACCAGGCCGACAACACGGAGCTGGCCCGCTACGACCTCTCCGAGGACGCCTCCACCGAGACCGCGATGGTCTTCGGCGAGCTGTACCGCAACGGCGCCGAGTGGAAGTTCCGGGCCATCGGCCAGGGCTACGCCTCCGGCCTGCGCGGCATCGCCCAGGACTTCGGCGTCAACGTCTGACCGGACGACACCGGGCGACACCGGGCGACACGACACGGGACGACACCGGGCGACACGGGACGGCGCCGGACGGCGGCCGGTCGCCCGGCGCGGGAGCCTTGTACGGGGCGGCCCCGGACCTTCAGAGGTCCGGGGCCGCCCCGGCTTCGTGCCGGCTCCGTGCGCTGCGAGGATGTGAGTTCAGGAAGTTCAGCCGGCCAAACGGGGCCGGCCCGGGCCGTGGGGGACTACACCTTGTAGGCGCGCCCCGGGAGAAGGCAAGGGAGGAAGAACAGTCATGGTGGTCACGCTCGCCAAGGGCGGGAACGTCTCGCTCACCAAGGCCGCGCCGAACCTGACGCAGGTCCAGATCGGCCTCGGCTGGTCCGCCCGTTCGACCACGGGCGCACCGTTCGACCTCGATGCGAGCGCCCTGATCTGTGGTGGCGGCCGGGTGCTCGGTGACGAGTACTTCGTCTTCTACAACAACCTCAAGAGCCCCGAGGGCTCGGTCGAGCACACCGGTGACAACCTCACCGGCGGCGAGGACGACGGCGACGACGAGGTGGTCCTGGTCAACCTGGACCTGGTGCCGGCGCAGGCGGACAAGGTGGTCTTCGCGGTGTCGATCTACGACGCCGAGGCGCGGCTGCAGAACTTCGGGCAGGTCCGCAACGCCTACATCCGGGTCGCCAACTCCCTCGACGGCCAGGAGATCGCCCGTTACGACCTGTCCGAGGACGCGTCCAGCGAGACCGCGATGATCTTCGGCGAGCTGTACCGCTATGCGGGCGAGTGGAAGTTCCGCGCGGTGGGCCAGGGCTACGCCTCCGGCCTGCGCGGCATCGCCCTCGACTTCGGCGTAAACGTACAGTAAGGGCGAAAAGGCGAAAATAAGAACAATCGCACCCAACCTACGATCATGAGAACAGAGGGCAGTGCGGGGGTGACCTGACCGGGCCCGGCCCGGTCAGGGCGTCTCGGGACGAGGCCGCCCCCGGCACGGCCCGAAACCCGAAAGGTAACCAAGTCCCGTGTTCCTCCGCACTTTCGGCTGGTCGTTCGCGATCACCGTCCTAGGCCTGATCGCGGCCGGACTGCTCTGGGGGGCCCAAGGATTCGGCATCGTGCTGATCCTCTCCATCCTGGAGATCTCCCTGTCGTTCGACAACGCGGTGGTCAACGCCACGGTGTTGAAGCGGATGAACCCGTACTGGCAGAAGATCTTCCTGACCGTCGGCGTGCTCATCGCCGTCTTCGGCATGCGGCTGGTCTTCCCGCTGCTGGTGGTCGGCCTCACCGCGAAGCTCAACCCCGCGACGGTCATCGACCTCGCGCTGCACTCCGACAAGACGCACGACGGCCTGACCTACGGCCAGTACCTGGAGGCGGCCAACCCCGCCATCGCGGCCTTCGGCGGCGTCTTCCTGCTCATGATCTTCCTCGACTTCGTGTTCGACGAGAAGGAGCACAACTGGCTGGCCTGGATCGAGCGCCCGCTGGAGAAGGTCGGCAAGCTGGACGCCTTCTCCAGCGTCGTCGCGCTGGTCGTGCTGGTGCTGGCCTCCAACTTCTTCGCCGGGGAGCACGCTGAAACCGTTCTGCTCGCCGGTGTCCTCGGCCTGATCACCTATCTCGTGGTCGGCGGCCTCTCCTCGATCTTCGAATCGGGTCTGGAGGAGGACGCCGAGCGCGAGGAGACGGCCGAGAAGTCCGGCAAGTCGATCCTCCAGGTCGGCGGCAAGGCCGCGTTCTTCCTCTTCCTCTACCTGGAGGTCCTGGACGCCTCGTTCTCCTTCGACGGCGTGGTCGGCGCGTTCGCCGTCTCCAGCGACATCTTCCAGATCACCCTGGGCCTGGGCATCGGCGCGATGTACATCCGCTCGCTGACCGTCTTCCTGGTCCGCAAGGGCACCCTGGACGACTACGTCTACCTGGAGCACGGCGCGCACTACGCGATCGGCGCGCTCTCGGTGATCCTGCTGGTCGGGATCAAGTACCACATCCCGGAGATCGTCACCGGCCTGATCGGCGTCGCCTTCATCGGGCTGGCGCTCGGCTCGTCGATCCTGCGCAACCGGCGCGAGGGCGCGCAGGACGAACCGGAACTGGTGAGTACGAGTACCGGCGAGTAGCCCGCCGGGTACGCGAAACGGCCGCCTCCGGGAATCCGGGGGCGGCCGTTTCGCGTCGCGGTGCGCCCGCTCAGCCGAGCTGCTGCTCGATCGCGCGCAGCTTGCGCTCCAGCGAGTCCAGCTTGGGCATCGACAGGGTGTCGTCGTCGGCCGTCAGGTCGATGGCCGAGCTGCGGTAGGACGAGCCCGAGGCCGATCCGACGGACGAGGACGAGGAGTAGGACGACGAGTAGGACGAGGAGGACGCCGACGAGGACGGCGCGTACGACGAGCCGACGGCGGCACGCGGGCGGCGGCCGGCGTCCAGCGCGGCCGGCTCCAGCGGGCCCGAGGCGGCCTGGTACGAGGAGGCGGTGTCCGACTCGGCGGCTAGGGCAGGCTCCGTAGCGGTCTGGCCGTCGCCGGCAGCCGTGAGCGCGGGCACCTGGCGGCCGCCGCGGGCCCGGGCGAGCATGCCGCCCTGGCGGGAGATGGCCTTCAGCTCGGCCCGCTCGCGGCGGTCGGCCGTGCGGGCCCGCACCTTGGCGTCCAGCTTGGCCTGGCGCTCCTCGCGCACCTCCTCGACCGCCTCGTCCAGGCTGCGGACGTTCTCCAGCAGCATCAGCGACCAGGCCGCGTAGGTCTCGCGCGGGGCGCGCAGCCAGCGGACGATCCGGATCTGCGGCAGCGGGCGCGGCACGAGCCCCTGCTCGCGCAGCGCGGCCTTGCGGGTCTGCTTCAGCGCGCGGTCGAACAGGATCGCCGCCGAGATCGACATGCCGGAGAAGAACTGCGGGGCGCCGTCGTGCGTCACGCCGCGCGGCGCGTGCACCCAGTTGAACCAGGCCGAGGCGATCGCGAACACCCAGACCAGCAGGCGGGAGCCGAGCGCGGCGTCACCGTGGCTGGCCTCGCGCACGGCGAGCACCGAGCAGAACATCGCGGCGCCGTCGAGGCCGAACGGGACGAGGTACTCCCAGCCGCCGGACAGCCCCAGGTTCTCCTTGCCGAAGCCCACCAGGCCGTGGAAGGACAGCGCGGCCGCGACACCGGCGCAGCAGAACAGCAGCGTGTAGGAGGAGATGCCGTAGATCATCTCCTTGCGCCGCCGACGCTCCTCGCTGCGCTCCCAGGAGTCGCCGGCCTCTTCCTTCTTCGTGTTCTTGAAACGCAGCGTCGCCAGCAGGACGGCGACGAACAGCAGGGCTGCGCCGCCGACGACGGTCCAGACCAGCTGTATGGAGGTCAGGTTCATTGCGGGTCGGGCCTCGGGTTTCCGCAGGGGACGGGTTCACAGAGCGACACAGGCGGTCAGCTCCCGCTACTCGGGGAGCGCCTGACGGTTCGTTCGTCGCCGCACGGCGTACCCGCCGCACCCGCGCAGGGGCGGACGGGACACCTGTGCGGCTAGACGATATCGCGTCCGAAGGGGCGGCATGTTACGGGAGGGGGGCTTCCTCCCGCCAATCGACCCGCCGACCGCTCCACTCGTCGACCCGGCGGTGAGCGCCGGGGGGCCCGACGGGGTAGGGGAGGGGGAGGTTTGGGTATCCGAGGGCCGGGCTGATGCCCGATCATGGAGCGGCGGACCGTCAGATTGCCTGACGGGAGCAGGGGGAGAGGGCGGGATGGTCTCGATCTGGGAGTACCTGCGCGGGGAGCGGAACTACACCTTCGACAACCCGGGCGGTCAGCACAAGGTCATACTCACCAAGTCGACCCCGCAGCACGCGATCACCGGGGCCGCGGCCACCACCGGCTACCTCTACGTCAACCTGCACTGGACCACCCGCTCCGGGGCCGTCCGGCCCAGTGCCCGGGAACGCGCCAAGCGCCTCTTCAGCCCCCGTATCCTGCGCCCGCTGGAGCCGGACTCGGTGCAGAACGAGCAGGTCAACGTCGACCTCGACCTGGCGTGCATGTACGAACTGTCCGACGGGAGCAGCGGCGTGGTGCAGCCGCTCGGCGGCTACTTCGGCGACCTCCGGCAACCGCCGTACATCAAGCTCAGCGGCGACGACCAGTACGGGGCGCCGTCCGGCGAGACGATGTACGTCAACCTGGAGAAGAAGGACAAGTTCAAACGGCTGCTGATCTTCGTCTACATCTACGACGGCACGCCGGCCTTCGAGCAGTCCCACGCGGTGGTGACGATCGTGCCGCAGACCGGGCCGCGGATCGAGATCAAGCTGGACGAACGGGCCCGGGCGGCGCGCTCGTGCGCGGTGGTGCTGATCGAGAACGCGGGGGACAACCAGCTGACGGTGCGCCGTGAGGTGCGGTACGTCAACGGGTTCCAGGCGGACATCGACCGGCTGTACGGGTTCGGGCTGCAGTGGCAGCGCGGGTACAAGAGCCAGGGCGGCTCCGACTAGACCCTGTCCGGCCTGGGCCCTGTCCGGCCCGGCCCTGTTCGGTCCGGCCCTGTTCGGTCCGGTCGGAGCCGGGCGGCGGTCATGCTCTGGGCAGACCGATCAGCGGGGCTGGAACTGCGGGCCCTGCGGCGGCAGGGCGAACTCCTCGCCGGTGGGCGGCTGGGCCGGTGCCTGGGCCGGTGCCTGGGCCGGTGGTTGCGCGGGGGCCTGGGCCGGCGGCTGCTGGCCGGTGCCGGCGTGCGGGTAGCCGTAGCTGCCGGGGTGCTGCTGCGGGGCGGGCTGCTGCTGGTGCGGGTAGCCGTAGCCGGCGCCCTGCTGCTGCGGGTACGGCTGGGGGGTCGGCTGCGGGTACCCGTAGCCGGTACCGGGCTGCTGCTGCGGATAGCCGTAGCCGGTGCCGGGCGGCTGCTGGGGCTGCGGCTGGTGCGGGTAGCCGTACCCGGTGCCGGGCTGGTGGGTCGGGGGTGCGGGCGGGGCCGGCGCAGTGGCCGGGGGAACGGCGGGCGGCGCGGTCGGCGGGGGCGGCACCGCGCCGGTGGCGGCCGCGGCGGGCTGCTGCTGGGGCCGGCCCTGGGGGGTGGCCGACGGCTGCGGGACGGCCGGGGCCAGGGTGAAGGTGCCGGGCTCGGGCGGGGCGGTCGGGCGCGGGGCGGGCAGCGGGGTGCTGCGGGGGTCGACGGCGGCGGTGGGGGTGACGGTGGGGGTGGCCGTCGAGGCCGCCGCCGGGGCCGCGTCGGCCTCCGCCTCGTCGTCGACGGTGATGCCGAAGTCGGTGGCCAGGCCGATCAGGCCGGAGGTGTAGCCCTGGCCGATCGCCCGGAACTTCCAGGCGCCGGAGCGCCGGTACAGCTCGCCCGCGACCAGGGCGGTGACGTTCTCGCCGTCGGAGATCGCGAACTCGGCGAGTGCGGGCGCGACGTCCCCGGCCGTGGCGTCGAAGAGCAGCAGGCGCAGCCCGGGCACCGTGCGGAAGGAGCCGCCCTCGGAGGAGCCGGCCAGCACCACCCGGTCGACGTCGGCGGGCAGCTTGGCGAGTTCGACCTCGATCGTGTCGATGATCTCGGCGCCGCCGGAGGTCTGCTGCTTGGGCAGGTGGCGCACCAGGCCGGAGGGGTGCCGCGGCTGGTTGTAGAAGACGAAGTCGGCATCCGAACGGACCTTGCCGGTGGCGCCGAGCAGCAGCGCGGACGCGTCCACGTCCGGCGCACCGGGCGTGGCGCTCCAGCGCAGCACGGCGCGGACCGCCGCAGCCGGCAGTGCGATGTTGGCGCCCTTGGCCATCACGTGCGTCATAGCCGACCATCCTGCCCGTTCGCCACCCCTTCGGACAACGTGACCGGGACCGTCGGAACCAGGTCGGACTTTGCCAAGACTTGCGCTTGCCGGGGGTTTGCCGGTGCTCGACCGGTGATCGGTGATCTGGACGGCGATGTTCCGGGAGTTCAGTGCCGAGGAACCGGGGACGGCCGGAATCCGTCCGTACGATGGGCGGTCCAAGGGCCCGCCGGGGTCGGGCGGAGGGGGGCCCGCCGGCGTCCGTCCGGGAACCACGGAGCCCCGTGGACCGGTTAACCATGGTGTCGCACCGCTGGATCGCGGTGTCGTCCCGCGCCGCCGAACGCCCCGGCAACGGACCGGCGGCCGTCAAACCTCTGAGGAGAGCACCTTGCGCCATTTCGGCCACCTCGCCGACGACGTACGCGGTCGCCTCTTCCTCGAACCGCCCCGGCCGTTCACCGCGCGGAGCGAGGCCGCGGTGCTGGCCACCGCCCTCGGCGGCACCCTCTACAGCCCCGCCACCCGGCCCGCGCTGGCCGCCGACATCCGCAAACAGGCTGCTCGGGGCGTGGTGTCGATGGTGCTCTGCCTGGAGGACGCGATCGCCGACCACGAGGTGGACGCGGGGGAGCGGAACCTGATCGAGCAGTTGAATGACCTGGTCAGGGATTTCACCGACTGCACACAAAGCCACCCCCTGCTCTTCATCAGAGTTCGAGCCGCCTCCCAGATCCTCGACCTGGCCGAGCGGCTCGGGCCGGCCGTCGAGCTGCTGAACGGGTTCGTCCTGCCGAAGTTCACCACGGAGACCGGCGGCGCGTACCTGGCCGCCCTGGCCGCCGCCGAGGCCGCCACCGGGCGCCGGCTGTTCGCCATGCCCGTCCTGGAGTCACCCGAACTCGCCCACCTGGAGACCAGGCGCCAGCAGCTCTTCGGCATCGCCGACCTGCTCGCCGGGCACCGGGAGCGGGTGCTCGCCGTCCGCCTCGGCGTGACCGACCTCTGCTCCGCGTACGGCCTGCGCCGCTCGCCCGACCTCACCGCGTACGACGTCGCCCTGGTCTCGGCGGTGATCGGCGACGTGGTCAACGTGCTCGGCCGGGCGGACGGCACCGGGTACACCGTCACCGGTCCGGTCTGGGAGTACTTCCCGGTCCAGGAGCGGATGTTCAAGCCGCAGCTGCGCCGCACGCCGTTCGCCGAGGCCCCCGGGACGGCCCGGGCCTCCGGCGAGGAGGTCCGCCGGCGGATCATCGAGCACGACCTGGACGGGCTGATCCGGGAGGTCGAGCTCGACCGGGCCAACGGCCTGCTCGGCAAGACCTGCATCCACCCCAGCCACGTCCCCGCCGTGCACGCCCTCTCCGTGGTCACGCACGAGGAGTACTGCGACGCCCGGGACATCCTCCGGCAGGAGCAGGACGGCGGCGGGGTCCTGCGCTCGGCGTACACCAACAAGATGAACGAGGCCCGGCCGCACCGGGCCTGGGCGGAGCGGGTGCTGCTGCGGGCGGAGGTGTTCGGGGTGGCCCGGGAGGACGTGAGCTTCGCGGAGCTGCTCGCGGCCTGCCTGTGCGGGGAGTGAGGGGGCTGAGGGGGCTGTCCGCAGCCGGCCTGAACGGCCCGACCGATCCGACCGATCCGACCTATCCGACTGATCCGAAGACCGCACCACCGCACCATGCGAAGACCGCACCACCGCACCATGCGAAGACCGCACCACCGCACCATGCGAAGGCAGGACCAGCAGTGACAGCACAGCAGACGTGGACCGGCCGTTGGGTCGCCGACCGGGCCGGCATCGCCCTGACCGGATCGGACCGCCTCCCCGAACTCGTGGGCCTGGCCCTGCGTTCCCAGAACCCGAAGCGCGCCCACCTGCTGGTCTCCACCGTGCTCGGCAAGCACGTCCCGCAGCGGCCCGCGGTCGTCCACGGTGCCGGGCTCGAACTCGGCCGGCAGGTACGCGAGTTGCTCGGCGACGAGGCCGCCGCGCGGGCCGTCGTCCTCGGCTACGCGGAGACGGCCACCGGCCTCGGCCACAGCGTCGCCGACGGCCTCGCCGCCCCGTACCTGCACTCCACCCGCCGCCCGGTGCCCGGCGTGCCCCCGCTCGGCGGCTTCGAGGAGGAGCACTCGCACGCCACCTCGCACCTGCTGCTCCCCGCCGATCCCGAACTCCTCGCCGGTGACGGCCCGTTGGTGCTGGTCGACGACGAGTTCTCGACCGGCCGCACGGTCCTCAACACCATCCGTGAACTGCACGCCCGCCACCCCCGCGACCACTACGTCGTCGTCGCCCTGGTCGACCTGCGCTCCACCGCCGACCGCCGCCGGCTCGCCGACACCGCCGCCGAACTCGGCGTCCGGCTCGACCTGGTGGCCACCGCCAGCGGCGCCGTCCAGCTGCCCGCCGACGTCCTGGACCGCGCCGAGCGGCTGATAGCCGAGGCCGCCCCCGCCCCCGCCGCACCCCCCGGAACGCCCGCACCGCTCGCCCGGGTCGACCTGGACTGGCCCGCCGGGCTCCCCGACGGCGGCCGGCACGGGTTCACCGCCCGCGACCGCGCCCGACTGGACGCCGCCCTGCCCCGCCTGGCCGGACAGCTGGCCGACGCACTGCCCGCCACGGCGCGGCGCGTGCTGGTCCTCGGCTTCGAGGAGCTGATGTACGCCCCGCTGCGGCTGGCCGGCGCACTCGCCGACCGGCTGGGCGGCGACCGCGTCCGCTACTCCACCACCACCCGCTCGCCCGTCCTCGCCGTGGACGACCCCGGCTACGCCATCCGCACCCGCCTCGCCTTCCCCGCCCACGACGACCCGCAGGACGACGCGTCGCGCGAGCGCTACGCCTACAACGTCGCCCCCGGCAGCGACCCGGCCCGCCGCTTCGACGCGGTCGTGCTGGTGGTCGACGACGTCGCCGACACCCCCGCCCTGCGCGAGGGCGAGCGCGCCCTGCTCGGCCAGCTGCGGCAGGTCACCGACCAGGTGGTGCTCGCGGTGCTGCCCTCCCACCGGCCGGTCCGGCTGCCCTCCCATCGGCCGCCCCACGGGCCTTCCCGCCTGCCGTCCCCGTTGTACGGCCCGGCGTTCTCCTCCTACCGGCCCGACGAGGTGGCCTGGCTGCTCAAGGACCTCTCCGGCGTCCCGCTCGAAGCCCCCACCGAGGAGCGCGAGGAGGCCGTCCAGAACGGCGGCGCGCACTACGCCGAGTCGCTGCCGGTCGAGTACCAGCCCAGCCCCGAGTACCAGGAGCTGTTCCACCAGGCGCTGCGCGCCTCCGCCCGCCGCATCGCGCTCGCCGCCGGCACCGTCGCCGAGACCCTGCTGCGCGAGCGCGGCCCCGGCCTGGTGCTCGCCTCGCTGGCCCGGGCCGGCACGCCCGTCGGCATCCTGATCCGCCGCTGGCTCGCCCACGCCCACGGCCTCGACACCCCGCACTACGCCGTCTCCATCGTCCGCGGCCGCGGCATCGACCCGGTCGCCCTGCGCTACCTGGCCGCCCACCACCGCGCCGGCGACGTCGTGTTCGTCGACGGCTGGACCGGCAAGGGCGCGATCACCCGCGAACTCGCCGAGGCCCTGGCCGGCACCGGCTTCGACCCGGACCTCGCCGTCCTCGCCGACCCCGGCCGCTGCGCGCGCACCTACGGCACCCGGGACGACTTCCTGATCCCCTCCGCCTGCCTCAACTCCACCGTCTCCGGCCTGGTCTCGCGCACCGTGCTGCGGCCCGGCCTGATCGGCCCGGACGACTTCCACGGGGCCAAGCACTACGCCGAACTGGCCGGCGCGGACGTCTCCGCCGCCTTCCTCGACACCGTGGCCGACCACTTCGACGCCGTCCGCCCGGAGGCCGTCGCCGCCGCCGACCGGCTGTCCACCGCCCCGGACCGCACGCCCGACTGGGCCGGCTGGGCCGCCGTCGAACGGATCAGCACCGAGTACGGCATCGACAGCGTCAACCTGGTCAAGCCCGGCGTCGGCGAGACCACCCGGGTGCTGCTGCGCCGCGTCCCCTGGCGGGTCCTCGCCCGGCGCGGCGCCGGCGCCGACCTCGACCACGTCCGGCTGCTCGCCGCCCAGCGCGGCGTCGAGGTCGAGGAGGTGGACGGCCTGCCGTACTCCTGCGTCGGCCTCATCCACCCCCGCTACAGTCGGGGAGCGACCGGGGCCTCCGGTAGGACCGTTGTGGTGAAGGAGTCCTGATGAACGCCGATGTCCTCGTCGCCAGCGACCTCGACCGGACGCTCGTCTACTCCAACCGGGCCCTCGCCCTGGACGTCCCCGACCGGCTCGCGCCCCGGCTGCTCTCCGTCGAGGTGCACGACGGCAAGGCGCTCTCGTTCATGACCGAACAGGCCGCCGCGCTGCTCGTCGAACTCGTCCGGCAGGCCTGGTTCGTCCCCGCCACCACCCGCACCCTCGCCCAGTACGAGCGGATCAACCTGCCCGGCCCGACGCCCGGTTGGGTCCCCGCGTACGCGATCTGCGGCAACGGCGGGCACCTGCTCGTCGACGGCGTGCCCGACCAGGACTGGCGCACCGAGATCACCGCGCGGCTCGCCTCCGGTGCGGCCCCGCTGGAGGAGGTCGTCCGGCAGCTCGCCCTGAGCGCCGACCCGGAGTGGACGCACAAGCGCCGCGTCGCCGACGGGCTGTTCGCCTACCTCGTCGTCGAGCGCGCCGCACTGCCCGGCGGCTGGCTCGACGAGCTGACCGGCTGGTGCGCCGGACGCGGCTGGACGGTCTCGCTCCAGGGCCGCAAGGTCTACGCCGTCCCCGCGCCGCTCAGCAAGAGCGCCGCCCTCGCCGAAGCCGTCCGGCGCACCGGCGCGTCCACCGTGCTCGCGGCCGGCGACTCACTGCTCGACGCCGACCTGCTGCTCGCCGCCGACGCCGCCTGGCGGCCCGGGCACGGCGAACTCGCCGACGGCGGCTGGACCGCCCCCGGCGTCACCGCCCTCGACGAGGTGGGGGTGGCGGCGGGGGAGGAGATCGTCCGACGCTTCCTCGCCCGGGTGGCCGCCGCGTCCGGCGTGCCCGTCGTGCCCGGCGTGCCCGGCGCGCCCGTCGCTTCCTGAGCGGAAGCGGCAGCGGTCAGCCGCAGCAGCCGCCGCCGCAACAGCCCCCTCCGCCACCACCGTTGCCGGAGGGGGCCTGGCGCGGGGCGCCGCCCGAAGCGGAGCCGGTGACGGCGACGGCGGACAGCAGCTTCACGGTGTCCTCGTGGCCCTGCGGGCAGACGGCGGGGGCGCCGGCCTGCGCCATCGGGCGGCGGAGTTCGAAGGTGGCGCCGCAGGAGCGGCAGCGGAAGTCGTAGCGTGGCATACCGGCAGGGTACCCAGGCGGAGCCCTGCCGACGTCCTGTCGGTGCCCTGTTGGCGTCCTACTGGGGGTGCTACCGGTGCCCGCCCAGATCGCCGCGGATCAGCCCGATCACCTGCGCCGCCGTCTCCCGCACGCCCGCCAGCTCGGTCAGGAAGTGCCAGTAGTCGGGGTGCCGGCCGGCCGCTTCCAGGGTGGCCACGGCCCGGTCCAGCCGCGCCACCGCCTCGTCCAGCGGGGCGGCGTGCCGCGGGTCCGGCGCGCTGCGGCCCGTCATCGCCAGCCGCTGCGCGTCGCGCAGGGCGAACCGGGCCCGCTCCACCTCCCGGTGGGGGTCGTGCTGTACCTCGTTCAGCTGCCGCAGCCGCTCGTTCACCGCGACCACCGACCCGTCCGCGGTGTCCAGCAGCGCGCGCACCGTACCGATCGCGCCCGTCGCGTCCGCCCAGCGCTGCTCGTCCCGGGCCCGGGCGGCCTCGGCGAGCTTGCGCTCCGCCGCCCGCCCGGTCTCCGCGACCTGCTCCGACACCCGCTGGAGGTCCTGCCAGCAGGCCGAGCTGAACCGGCGGCGCAGTTCGCTCAGCGCCGGCTCGACCGTCTCCGCCTTGGTCTCCAGCGCCTGGATCCGGGTCCGCAGGCTCGCCACCCGCCGGTCGATCTCCCGCGCCCGCTCCGGCAGTTGACCGGCGTCGGCCGCGATCGCCTCGGCGCGCTGCCGGACGTCGTCCGCGCGCCGCAGCGTCGGCGCCACCCCGTGCCGGGCCGGCCCCTCGTTCAGCAGCCCGAGCTCCGGCGCCAGTTCGGCCAGCCGGGCCGCCAGGTCGTCCGCCAGCAGCCCGGCGCCGCGCACCGCGTCCAGCGCGTTGCTCGCCTGGAGCAGCGCGCGCTTCGCCTGCTCCACCGCCGGGGTGACCCGCATCAGCTGCTGCTCGGCGCGCTGGAGGGCCGGCTGCAGCCGCTGGAGGAAGTCGTTCAGCTCCGCCCGGGCCGAGCCGAGCTGCCCCTTCACGTCCTCCAGCTGGCGCCGGGCCCGCGCCGCGGCGCCGGCGTCCAGCGCCTCGTCGTCCAGGTTGTACGCGTCCAGCGCGCCCAGGTAGTTCACGGTGACCTGGTCCACCCGGCCGGTGATCCCCGCCAGGTCCGCCAGCGCCCGGCGGGCCGTCGCCTCGTCCTCGGCCGCCCGGACGGTCTCCACCGCCAACTGCACCTCGCGCTGCGTCGAGTCCAGCTCGTAGAACGCCTCCTGCGCGGCGTCCCGGGCCGCCTTGGCGTCCGCCCGCACACCCTCCCCGCCGCGCCGACCCCACCAGCCGCCCGTCCCGGCCGAGGCCAGCCCCAGCGCACCCAGCGCACCCGCCAGCACCACCGGCACCACCAGTGCGTCGGCCAGCGCACTCCCCGCCCGACGCCACCCCCGCCCGCTCCCGCCGGCCACCGTCACTGCGCGCTCCCTGCTCCGACCCGCTGATCCACCCCCATTCTTCCCGATCACCCCACCCCACCGGCACCCCCACCCGTCCCACTCCCCGACCACCCGCACCACAGCACCCCCCGGGACCAGGTACCCTAGGCAGTCGTCGTGCCCCCACCGGGCCACGACAGGGGGCGCGTAGCTCAGTGGTAGAGCGCTGCTCTTACAAAGCAGATGTCGGCGGTTCGAAACCGTCCGCGCCCACCCATGCGAAGGGCCAGTTCGGAGGCAACGTTCTCCCGAACTGGCCCTTGATCGTTTCCGGGGTCCTACTCCTCCTGCGCCACCCGCGTGCCAGATGCCCCCTGCTGCCCGAGCGCCTCACCCATCCGACCGGCGATGGCCCAGTCCCGGTCGCTGGTCATGCGCTGGTAGATCAGTGCTGCCCGGGTGCTGCTGTGACCCATCCTGGTCATGAGCTCCCGGGTGCTGGCCCCGTTCTGCGAGGCGAGGGTGTTCCCGGTGTGGTGAAGGTCGTGGAAGTGCGTTTCCTCGCTGACCCGCGGCGGCGGTGCGGGCCTTGATCCAGTCGTCCCGGAAGTTGCTCCGGCGGGGCTTGCCGCCCCGGGGTCCGATAACGCTCTGGCGGGGCTCTTGCAGCCGTTCAAGGCCTGGGGGTGGGTGTCGCCGAGGACCTGTTCGCGTTGGGCGAGCGTTGATTCCATGAGGGGGAATGGCGCGGTAGGGGTCACCGGGGGCGGTAAACGCTGTCCCAGCATGGCTATTGACCTGCTGTTTTGAGTCGGGCAGTCCTGGAATGGCGGTTGGTCAGGTCGGGCTGATCCGATCGGTAATGGCCCAGTAGCGATCGCCTGACTGATAGTCATATCTCCGGGGCCGGGTGGGCCGTGCGCGCATCGGGCCGGTAGAGAACGCCTAGCAACGGCTATCTGACCTGCTCTGCTTCATCCGATTCTGTCGAGTTCCCGGAAATCCCTGTCGCTCCACTTCTAGGCCTGGGAGGATCGCGTAGAAGCCCAGGGAGTGGAGCGTAGGGTGCTGTCTGCCGCACGTCTAAGACTTGACATGGCCAAGCGAAAGGAACAGTGTCGTATAGACCTTTCCTCGCTGAAGGAAATCCCGCACGTGGACCGTCCTCGAATTGAGCGACACCTATTTCGTGCGGCGGCTCGTTCGGCCTTGCATTACGACAATCATCCACCGGTTCCTGATATAGTATTCGGCGGCTTGGCTTCCGGGGCAGCTTTTACGATTCTTGCCTTCCATTCGAGCGTGGGCACTCAGTCGTTCGCCTATGCGATTGCAAGTGTCCTATTTCTGGTATCGGCTTTATTCTCGGCTCACGCTGCGGCATACTTCGTCAGCAATGGAAGGAATCGATTTTCTCAACTGCTGGCCCACTTTGCAGGGCGAAGCTATCCATTTAGCCTGCCCTTGGTTATGGTGATTCTCGGGCTGACTTCCCACTCTCATGACGCCAGGCCGGTGCCTGCGATTTTCAAGGTCGGCGTTATCCTCTATGACGCTGCGATTCTTGCGCAGATCCCTCTCGCTCTGCCTAGGTGGTGGAGAATCAGAAAGGCCCGCCGGCGGCTCCCGCAGGCGAATATTGACGTGGTGATTCTTGGCCTTCTCCGTGTGGCTGGGAAGGTTGCGCGCTCCAATCAAAGGAACCTGTGGAAGAATAAGAGGCATGTCGGGTCGATATTGCGAGAGATTGAGACGATTGCTTGGGCGGTCGAGTTTAAGTCTCCATTTTTGGATCTGACCCCAAGGGAGGATCGGGAGGTTCGCGCGCATGTGCGCATCGAGGGGGCAAAGCTTGCGGCTGTGATCAGGTCTCACAAAATCCCCCTTGCCATGGCTCTTGATTTCTCGACATTCTCAAAAGTTGAAGCATCGCTCTGTCAAGCATTTGTTGCCTGGGTCGATAAGGACTGGGGCGGGCTGACGGCTAACGCCCCAGAAATATCGGTTCCCCGGAGATGGTTCTCTATCTGGCAACGTCTTTGGCCAAGTGCGGTCCTGGCGTCATTCGCCTTCGCATTGCCGATGATTCCGCAAATCGCATCTAGTGGCGCTAGTTCGAGCATCCGCATCAGCCTTATTGTCGCGGCGGCATTGTCTATCGCAACTGGCGGAATTCCAGTTGCTGACCGAGTGCAAGATGCAGTCAGTAAGTCGCTAGCGTGGCGTGGGGTAGGCGATCAAAAATAGTTGCTATTCAGCTCTAGGGGCGGAGCAGCAGGCCATGCGTGCGACTGGCCACGCTGGACGCGTCGCGCCGGGACCGGGCGCCAGCCCGCACGCCCGGCGTCGGCCGCCTGGGGAGGGGCGGCGGCGACCGCCCGGACAGTGGCAGCAGGGTGGCTGGGGCGGGCGACTCTGCGGTTTTACCCACCTCTCCGGACCCGGGGCCCGTGTCGAGCAAGACTGGGGGCCACTCGGCCAAATGCGGTTAGGCCCAAATGCCCTGACCGAGTCGCAGCAGCTTAAGGCCCCCCGGATCATGCTCGACCCCAGACCAGACAGGACACCGGCCAAAACCGCCCCACCGCCCGTAAATTTGGCCTGCGAGGGGGCACGTTGGAGCAGCCACGGTGGCATAGGAGCGATTATGCACGTGTCCGTTACTCTTCGGGGATACTGTCGCCGTATGCATTGCGCAACCTTCGCCGCTTTGAATACTCCCTGCGCACGTAGAAGGCCCCGATTTGAAAGATGCAAACTTGGGCCACTACTGGCATTTCGTCAACAAAAATCCATTCGAAGGTGTAATTTACGGGCCAGGAATTACCCATGTGGCCGATGCCTACATACCAGCCTGAGAAGAGTAGTGTATATGCGCCATATCGTAGAGCATATCGCCGCTTCTTATGCCTCTCCTCTTTCCCGAGATTCAAGAGATGCATGATTGTTCCATAGAAGCAGATAAGCCAAAGCCAGCCCGGACGGTCCTCCCGTTCGGCTGCCTGGTACAGACCGGGTCCTTCCATTGCCAGTACTAGAGCCATCACAGCGTATGTGCCAAGCTTGATGCTTCTGCCTAGGAGCTTCGGGTGGCGCTCATGGAACTCCACTTCTGCGACAGCGGATGGCATCGAGTGGCCTCCGAGGGGATGTTCCTCGATGTGGTTCGAGTCGCGATGCCTTCGACGTCGAATGGCTTCGCCGATCTGAGCCCTTAGTCCAGTGCTGGTCTGCCGATCGAAATGGTCATCCCGTGCAATAAATGACCTGACCTCTGCGACAGCGGCAGAGATGGTGCTTCGATCAAGTATGGAGGTCTCGCTCAGCGGCACGCTGCGAGGCCTCTTCCCCTTTGTGATTTCTGAGAGGAGGTACTCGGTGAGATTGACCCAGAAAAGCTTCCTTATTTCTGGGTCATAAACAACTCCGATTACAGGGATTCGGCTGAGAGACCAATCCTCGATGTGATCTCTGCAGGGGATGCCATAGCCCACAGCTCGTCGATATTTAAGGCCGCTCTTTACTTGGACTGCAACAATGTCGCCGGTTCGGCGACCGTGTTCGGTGAAGCTAAGGTAGCAGTCCTCGCCGTAGTCGTTTCCGCCATCAATTTCCTGGACGATGTGGCCAGCGGACTCCATGAGTGATCGAAACTCGTTGACTCCGGCGCGCTCGGTCTTCTTGGTGCCAAGGACTTTCGCCATCGCCGCCTCCCCATCAGCAAGTTGGGCTCATGTTAGGCGAGGCCACTGACAGGATGAACCCGGCAAGCGTCGCACTGATGGCCGGCCGCCCTATGACCTCGACGTAGATGTGATGCAGCAGAGCGCGTTCCGGCGAGTTGGCCTGCGCATGGCAGGCTGACGGCCAGCCCCCACCGCAGCTGGGCGTCCGAGCATGATCCGGACCGGTGGCGGACCGGAGTAGCATCGCTAACGCGTTACCGGCATCGACTTGTGAGCGTGCCACAGGCGTGCCAGAACGGGTGGTACGTGGCGGTCAGTCACGGGTGCCGGCGGTGCGGTGGCCGGGGAACGGGCACGGGCGGGTGAGGTGCAGGTCGGGGCGGGTGGCGGACGCCAAGCCTTACAAAGCAGATGTCGGCGGTTCGAAACCGTCCGCGCCCACCACCGTTCGGAGGGCCGGTCCCGGGAGGCACATGTCTCCCGGGGCGGGCCCTTCGTCGTTTCCCGGGCCGCTCGGTCGGTGCGGCGGGCGGGGCGGGGGAGGCGGGGATGCCGTCAGGTGGGAGGGGGCGGGGCTCGGGAGGCGGGGTGGGGTGGGCTGTGTTTGGGTGGCTGCACACCGCTTGGGAGAGGTGATCCTCCGTGACCATGCCCCCGTTCGGATCGAGTGATCCGTTCTCCGATCTGCTCAGCCGCTTCTTCGGGATGAGTCCGATGGCCTCCCCGCCCGCCGTGCAGCGGGTGCCGATCGGGCGGTTGCTGAGCGAGTCCTCGCAGGAGTTGCTGGGGTTGGCCGCGCACCGGGCCGGCGAGGACGGGATCAGTGATCTCGACACCGGGCACCTGGCCTGGGCGGCCACCCGGGTGGAGCCGTCGCGCCGGATGCTGGAGCGGGCGGGGATCGACCCGGACCAGCTGGCCGGTGACCTGGAGCGGTCGCTGCCGTCCGGGGATCCGGCGGCGGTGGACGGGCAGCCCGCGCTGACGCCGTCGGCCAAGCGTGCGCTGCTGGCGGCGCATGCCCGTTCGCAGGCGGCCGGGGCCTCGTACATCGGGCCGGAGCACATCCTCGGCGCGCTGCTGGACCAGGAGCGGTCCGGGGCGGGGACGGCGCTGCGCAACGCGGCGCCCTCGCAGGAGGCGTTGAGGACGGTGCTGGAGGGGCGCGGTGTCGGCGGGGAGCGCAGCAGCACGGGCGCGCACCCGAGTGAGACGCCGACGCTGGACGAGTACGGGCTGGACCTCACCGAGGCGGCGCGCTCGGGCCGGCTGGACCCGGTGGTCGGGCGGGCCGAGGAGATCGAGCAGACCGTCGAGATCCTGTCCCGCCGGACCAAGAACAACCCGGTGCTGATCGGCGAGCCGGGCGTCGGCAAGACCGCGATCGTGGAGGGGCTGGCGCAGCGGATCGTCTCCGGGGACGTGCCGCAGAGCCTGCGGGACAAGCGGGTCGTCACCCTCGACCTGACCGCCCTGGTGGCCGGCTCCAAGTACCGGGGCGAGTTCGAGGAGCGGCTGAAGAAGGTGATCGACGAGGTCACGGCGGCCGAGAAGAGCGTGATCCTGTTCCTGGACGAGCTGCACACCGTGGTCGGCGCGGGTTCCGGCGGCGAGGGTTCGATGGACGCCGGCAACATCCTCAAGCCGGCGCTGGCGCGCGGTGAACTGAGCGTGGTCGGTGCGACGACGCTGGACGAGTACCGCAAGCACGTGGAGAAGGACGCCGCGCTGGAGCGCCGCTTCCAGCCGGTGCTGGTGCCCGAGCCGAGCGTCGAGGAGACGGTCGAGATCCTGCGGGGGCTGCGGGACGCGTACGAGGCGCACCACCAGGTGCGGTTCACCGACGAGGCGCTGGACGCGGCGGCGACGCTGTCCGACCGGTACGTCAGCGACCGCTTCCTGCCGGACAAGGCGATCGACCTGCTGGACCAGGCCGGTGCCCGGGTGCGGTTGCGCAGCCTGAGCGGCTCGACCGAGGCGACCGGGGTGCAGGACCGGATCACCAAGCTGAAGCGGGAGTTGGACGAGGCCGTCGCGGACGAGGAGTTCGTGCGGGCGGCCAACCTGAAGGCCGAGCTGCGGCAGACCGAGGACGAGTTGGCGGCCGTCGCCGAGTCCCGCGAGGAGGTCGTCGACGTGACCGCCGACGACATCGCGCAGGTGCTGTCGTCCCGGACCGGCATCCCGGTCGCGGAGTTGAACGCGACCGAGCGGGAGCGGCTGCTCAAGCTGGAGGAGCACCTGCACGAGAAGGTGATCGGCCAGGACGAGGCGGTCACCGCGGTCGCGCAGGCGGTGCGCCGCGGCCGGGCCGGGATGGGCGACCCGGACCGGCCGACCGGCTCCTTCCTCTTCCTCGGGCCGACCGGGGTGGGCAAGACCGAGCTGGCGAAGGCGCTGGCGGCGCTGCTGTTCGGCGACCCGGACCGGATGATCCGCTTCGACATGAGCGAGTTCCAGGAGAAGCACACCGTCTCCCGGCTGGTCGGCTCCCCGCCCGGGTACGTCGGCTACGACGAGGCCGGGCAGCTGACCGAGGCCGTCCGCCGCAAGCCGTACAGCGTGCTGCTCTTCGACGAGGTGGAGAAGGCGCACCCGGACGTCTTCAACCTGCTGCTCCAGGTGCTGGACGACGGGCGGCTGACCGACGCCCAGGGGCGGACGGTCGACTTCCGCAACACCGTGGTGATCATGACCAGCAACATCGGCTCGCAGCGCATCCTCGACCACGCCGGGAACGTGGACGAGATCCGTGGCGACCTGATGCGCGACCTGCACCAGCAGTTCCGGCCGGAGTTCCTGAACCGGATCGACGAGGTGATCGTCTTCCACGCGCTCACCCGGAAGGACCTGCTGTCGGTGGTCGGTCTGCTGCTGGAGCGCAGCCGGCGTCGGCTCAAGGCGCAGGACGTGCAGTTGGAGGTCACCGAGGCGGCCAAGGAGTGGCTGGTCAACCGCGGGTACCAGCCGGAGTTCGGGGCCCGGCCGCTGCGTCGGACGATCCAGTCGGAGCTGGACAACCGGGTGTCCAACCTGCTGCTGGACGGCACGGTGCAGGAGGGCGACACGCTGATCGCGGAGGTGAGCGACGGCGACCTGGTGGTCACGCTCGCCCGGCCGGAGGCGTCGGCGACCTTCGAGGAGGCGCAGGAGTAGGCGCAGGAGGAGACGCAGGAGAAGGAGTAGGCGCAGGAGGAGACGCAGGAGAAGGAGTAGGCGCAGGAGGAGACGCAGGAGAAGGAGTAGGCGCAGGAGAAGGCGCAGGAGGAGACGCGGGACAAGGCGGGGGCGGAGGAGCAGCAGGCCTGATCCGTCGGAGATCTGCCCCGCCGCCGGACGGTCCGGCGGCGGGGCAGCGCGTACCTACGCCTGCGGGAAGACCTCGCGCAGCAGCGGCTCCGGCAGCCCGCGCTTGCGCCACTCGCGCGGGTAGCCGAGCGAGACCTCCTCGAACGGGACGCCGTCGTAGCTGGTCTTGCGGGGGATGTGCAGATGGCCGTAGATCATCGCCGCGGTGTTGAAGCGGCGGTGCCAGTCCGCGGTCAGTTCGGTGCCGCACCACTGGGCGAACTCGGGGTACCAGAGGATCTCGGTGGGGTGGCGGACCAGCGGGTAGTGGTTGACCAGGACGAGCGGTACGTCCGGGTCGCAGGCCGCCAGCCGCTGCTCGGTCAGCCGGACGCGCTCGCGGCACCAGGAGTCGCGGTCCGGGAACGGGTCCGGGTGGAGCATCCGCTCGTCCGCGCAGACGATGCCGCTCTCGTAGGCGGCCGCCAGGGACTCCTCCTTGGTGGTCGTGCCCGGCGCGCGGAAGGAGTAGTCGTACAGGAGGAAGAGCGGGGCGATGCGGACCGGCCCGCCGGCGCCCTGCCAGAGCGGGTACGGGTCCTCGGGGGTGAGCACGCCGAGGTTCCGGCAGAGGTCGACCAAGTGGTCGTAGCGGGCCACGCCGCGCAGCTGCACCGGGTCCTCGGGGTGGGTCCACAGCTCGTGGTTGCCGGGGGCCCACACCACGCGGGCGAAGCGTTCGGCGAGCAGTCCGAGCGCCCACTCGACGCTGGTGGTGAGTTCGGCGACGTCTCCGGCGACGAGCAGCCAGTCGTCGGGGGTGGTGGGCCGGATCTTCTCCACCAGGTCGCGGTTCTCCTGGTAGGAGATGTGCAGGTCGCTCACGGCGAGCAACCGCCCGCCCGCCCCCGTGGGCTCCGACGGCGCGTCGCTGCGGTACTCGGTAGTCACTCCTGCCCCCTGTGGTCACCCGTCCGATGTCGCCACAGTACGTGGCGGACGGGGGCCGTGGGGCGGGTTGACGCGATCGGCCGTGCGAAGGGAGGGGCCGGCGGACCGCCGCCACCGCGCGAACGAGCCATTGCGGCCGAAGTGCTTTCTTGGTGTCGTCTTGACTCTTGACAGTGAGTCATGTCCGCGACAGCTTTGGTGCACCCCCACACCGAGAGGTCTCTCATGAAGAAGCCGCTCATAGGCATGCTCGCCACCGTCCTGGTCGCCGGAGCAACCGCCCTCGCCGGCGCCCTCCCGGCCCAGGCCGCCACCGCGGAGGCCCCCGCCGCCGTGTCCGTCGCGGCCCAGGACGGCCAGTCCCTGAGCGCCCAGGCCCAGGTCACCGACACCAAGGCGGCCCCCCGAGCCGTCAACTTCGCCGGGACGGTGGCCCTCAACAACTGTTCCGGTTCGCTGGTCCGGATGCCAGGCTCGGCCGCGAGCGACCCGGCCCTCGTCCTGTCCAACGGCCACTGCCTGGAGTCCGGCATGCCCGGCCCCGGCGAGGTGATCCTCAACCAGCCCTCCAGCCGGACCTTCACCCTCCTCAGCTCCAGCGGCAGCGGGCTCGGCACCCTGCGCGCGACCAAGGTGGTCTACGGCGCCATGACCGACACCGACGTGTCGATCTACCAGCTGAACACCAGCTACGCCTCGATCCAGTCCCGGTACGGGATCGCCCCGTTGACCATCTCCGCCGCCCACCCCACGCAGGGCACCTCGATCAAGGTCGTCTCGGGCTACTGGAAGAAGATCTACTCCTGCTCGATCGACGGCTTCGCCTACCAGTTGAACGAGGCGGACTGGACCTTCAAGGACTCGGTCCGCTACACCTCCGGCTGCAACGTGATCGGCGGCACCTCCGGCTCGCCGGTGGTGGACGCGAACACCGGGCAGGTGGTCGCGGTCAACAACACGATCAACGAGAACGGCGAGTCCTGCACCCTCGACAACCCGTGTGAGGTCGACGAGAACGGCTCGGTGACGGTGCACCAGGGCATCGGCTACGCCCAGGAGACCTACGGCATCCCGGCCTGCTTCGCCGCCGGCAACCGGTTCGACCTCACCCTGCCCGGCTGCACCCTGGTCCGGCCCTGACCTGAACCGTCACGACGGTCCTGGCCTGAGCTGATCCGACCTGGCCCGGCCGCCGCCCCGCGCCCGACCGCCACGTCGTGACGGAACCGGGGCGACCCCGCTGACCAGCACCGATCCCCGATGGGCCACCCGCGAACGGCGGGTGGCCCATTCGGCCGTCCACCAGGCGGCCGGCGCACCACCCGTGCCGCACTGTCGTCCCGACAGGGCGGCAGTCATATCCGTGTGACCAATGGAGAGTTGATGACCACCACGCTGCGAAGGCTGCTGGTTTCCGTCCTGCTGATACCGCTGCTCGCGCTCGGCGGCCTGGCGACCCCGGCGCTGGCCGCCGGTGCCCAGGGCGCCGGTACCGCCGAGGCCGCCCACGGCCGGAGCCCCGCCGACGACCCGAATGCCGACATCAAGGACCGCCTGGCGGCGATCCCCGGGGTGACGATCACCGAGGAGAAGCCGACCACCACCGGCCACCGCTACTTCCTGCTCACCTACACCCAGCCGATCGACCACTTCCGCCCCTGGCTGGGCACCTTCCAGCAGCGCTTCAGCGTGCTGCACCGGGGCTACGACCGCCCGACCGTCTTCTACACCAACGGCTACACGCTGGGCACCAACCCGTCGCGCACCGAGCCGACCCGGCTGGTGGACGGCAACCAGGTGTCCATCGAGTACCGGTACTTCACCCCGTCGCGCCCCGAGCCGGCGGACTGGTCCAAGGCCGGCATCCGCCAGCAGGCCGCCGACTCGCACCGGCTGGTGACCGCGCTCAAGCGGATCTACCAGCAGGAGTGGCTCTCCACCGGCGCCAGCAAGGGCGGCATGTCCTCCACCTACTTCCGCCGCTTCTACCCGGACGACGTCGCGGGCACGATCGCGTACGTGGCGCCGAACAACACCGACGTCAACGACTACGCGGCCTACACCAACTTCTTCCGCACCGTCGGCACCCCCGAGTGCCGGGCCGCGCTGAACGCCGCCCAGCGCGAGCTGCTGGTGCGCCGCGACCGCCTGGAGACCCGCTACGTGGCCGACAACAAGGCCGCCGGCTCGACCTTCAACACCCTCGGCACGCCGGACCGGGCGTACGAGGCGGGCGTGCTCGACGTGGTCTGGGCGTTCTGGCAGTACAGCACCGAGGCGGACTGCGCCAAGGTCCCGGCCGCGGCCACCGCGACCGACGACGCGCTGTACGCGTGGTTCGACTCGCAGTCCGGCATCACCGGCAACAGCGACCAGTCGCTGGCGAAGTACACCGCGTACTACTACCAGGCCGCGACCGAGCTGGGTGCGCCGTTCTTCGACGTCTCGCACCTCAAGGGCGTGCTGCACTACGACTACAAGGAGCTGTACTCGGCCCGGTCGTACGTGCCGAAGGACATCCCGATCTCCTTCAACCCGAACACGATGCGGGACATCGACCGCTGGGTGAAGCACGACGCCGAGCGGATCATCTACGTCTACGGCGGCAACGACCCGTGGGGCGCCAAGCCGTTCAAGCTCGGCCGGGGCAGTGACGACAGCTACGTCTACACCGTGCCGGGCGGCAACCACGGCTCCAACATCGGCCAGCTGCCGGCCGCGCAGTCGGCGGAGGCGACCGCCAAGGTGCTGGAGTGGGCCGGCCTGGGCGACCAGGACGCCGCCCGCTCGCTCGGCAAGAAGCAGCAGATCCCGCCGTTCGGCCCGCTCGACGAGGAGGGCCTGAAGCTGGAGTCGCAGCGCCACCCGCTGTAAAGCGCCACCCGCTGTAACCGGCAGGCCGTAGCGCTGTGTGACGCCTTGGGAGGAGGCCGCCCCCGGTCGGGGGCGGCCACCAAGCCCCTCTGGCGGGGCCCGCCCCCGACGGACCGGCCCGGCCCGAACTTAAGAACAGAAAAATTGGATGCAAAAATTAAATGCCGACCGACGCACGCCCGCCGTCCAAGCCCGGCTGGACGCCCAGCGCGAGGCCGTGCTGCAGGCAGCCGTCCTGCTGCTCGCCGAGCGCGGCTACGGCGGCTGCACGATGGCCGCCGTGGCGGACCGTGCCGGGATCGCCACCGGAAGCCTCTACCAGCACTTCGCCAGCAAGGCCGAGTTGTCCGTGCAGTTGTTCCGCCGGGTGGTCACCCGCGAGATGGCCGCCGTCGACGCGGCCGTCGCCCTCCGGGAGGGCCCGCGGCAGCGGATCGCCGCGGTCGTCGAGACCTTCGCCGCCCGCGCTCTGCGCGCGCCCCGGCTGGCGTACGCGCTGCTGGTCGAGCCGGCCGACGCGGTCGTGGACAGCGAGCGCCTGGTGTTCCGCCGGGCGTTCCGGGACGTGATCGCCACCGAGATCGCCGCCGCCGTGGCGAGCGGCGAACTCCCCGAGCAGGACCCGGTGCTGACCGCCGCCGCGCTGGTCGGCGCGGTCGGCGAGGCACTGGCCGGCCCGCTCGCGGCCGCGCCTGTGCCTGCGTCTGTGCCTGCGCCTGTGGCAACGGCCGCGCCCACACGGACGGCCGAGCCCACGAAGCCGGCGGGCACCACCGACGTGGTCCCCGCCCTGGTCTCCTTCACCCTGCGTGCCCTGGGAGGACGCGATGACAGCGACGCATGAGGTCACCAACCAGGTGCCCCTGCCGTACGGACACGACACCGCCGCCGATCCGACCCTGCTCGCCGCCCTGCACCGGGCCGGCGCCGGCTGGGCCGAGTCCGAACTGCACGAGCTCGGCCGCCTGGCCGGCTCCGAGCAGGCCGCCGAGTGGGGCCGGCTGGCCAACGAGAACCCGCCCGTCCTGCGCACCCACGACCGCTTCGGCCACCGCGTCGACGAGGTCGAGTTCCACCCGGCCTGGCACGAGCTGATGCGCACCGCCGTCTCCCACGGCCTGCACGCCGCGCCCTGGCGGGACGAGCGGCCCGGCGCCCACTCCGCCCGGGCCGCCAAGTTCTTCGTCTGGGGGCAGGTCGAGGCCGGCCACACCTGCCCGATCTCGATGACCTACGCCGCCGTCCCGGCCCTGCGCGCGAACCCCTCCCTGGCGGGCGAGTTGGAGCCGCTGCTGGCCGCCACCACGTACGACTTCGGGCTGCGCGAGCCGCGCACCAAGCGCGGGCTGATCGCCGGCATGTCGATGACCGAGAAGCAGGGCGGCTCGGACGTCCGCACCAACACCACCACCGCGACCCCGCACCCGGACGGCACCTACCGGCTGACCGGCCACAAGTGGTTCACCTCGGCGCCGATGTCCGACCTCTTCCTGACGCTCGCCCAGGCGCCGGGCGGGCTCAGCTGCTTCATGCTGCCGCGCGTCCTCCCGGACGGCACCCGCAACCGCCTCCAGCTGATGCGGCTCAAGGACAAGCTCGGCAACAAGTCCAACGCCTCCGCCGAGCTGGAGTACGACGGCGCGGTCGGCTGGCTGGTCGGCGAGGAGGGGCGGGGGGTGGCGACCATCATCGAGATGGTCAACATGACCCGCCTGGACTGCACCGTCGGCGCCGCCTCCGGCATGCGCTACGGCGCGACCCGGGCCGTCCACCACGCCCTGCACCGGCGGGCGTTCGGCCGGTCGCTGGTGGACCAGCCGCTGATGCGCAACGTGCTCGCCGACCTGGTGGTGGAGTCCGAGGCGGCCACCGCCGTCGCGATGCGGCTCGCCCAGAGCACCGACCTGGCCCTGGCCGGGGACGAACCCGAGGCGCTGGTACGGCGGTTGGGACTGGCGGTGGCCAAGTACTGGGTCTGCAAGCGCGGCCCGGCGCACGCCGCCGAGGCGCTGGAGTGCCTGGGCGGCAACGGCTACGTCGAGGAGTCCGGGATGCCCCGGCTCTACCGGGAGGCGCCGCTGGTGTCGATCTGGGAGGGCTCCGGCAACGTCGCCGCCCTGGACGCGCTGCGCGCCATGGCCAAGCGCCCGGAGACGGTCGAGGCCTTCCTCGGCGAGCTCGACGCCGCCGCCGGGGCGGACCGCCGGCTGGACGCGGCCGTCGCCGACCTGCGCAAGCAGCTCACCGACCAGGCCGACCTGGAGTACCGGACGCGCCGACTGGTCGAGTCGATGGCGCTGGCCTTCCAGGGCGCGCTGCTGGTCCGCCACGGCAGCCCGGCGGTGGCGGACGCGTTCTGCGCCACCCGCCTCGCCGGTGACCGCGGCTCCGCCTTCGGCACCCTGCCGTCTGGCGTCGACACCGCCGGGATCATCGACCGGGCCCGCCCGGTGCCGGCGTGAGCGAATCCCAGGAGGTCCGCGCGTTCTGGCAGGCCCTGGGCCTGCCCGGCCTCATCGACGTGCACACCCACTTCATGCCGAAGAAGGTCCTCGACAAGGTGTGGGCGTACTTCGACGCGGCCGGCCCGCTGGTGAACCGGCCCTGGCCGATCACCTACCGCGAGGCCGAGGAGCAACGCGTCCAGCGGCTGCGGGAATTCGGCGTCCGGGCGTTCACCTCGATGCTCTACCCGCACAGGCCCGGCATGGCCGACTGGCTGAACGCCTGGTCGGCCGACTTCGCCGCCCGCACCCCGGAGTGCCTGCACACCGCGACGTTCTTCCCCGAGCCCGAGGCGCCCGGCTACGTGGCCCGCGTGATCGAGGACGGCGCCCGGGTGTTCAAGGCGCACGTGCAGGTCGGCGGCTACGACCCGGCGGACCGGCAGCTGGACGAGGTGTGGGGGCTGCTCGCCGAGACCGGCACGCCGGTGGTCACCCACTGCGGGTCCGGACCGGTGCCGGGCAACTTCACCGGTCCCGGTCCGATCGGCGAGGTGCTGAAGCGCCACCCCGGACTGGTCCTGGTGGTCGCCCACCTCGGCATGCCCGAGTATCGCGACTTCCTCGACCTGGCCGAGCGCCACCCGGCCGTCCGGCTGGACACCACGATCGCCTTCACGGACTTCGCCGAGGCCGACGTCCCGTTCCCGCGCGCCGAACTGCCGCGCCTGCGCGGCCTCCAGGACCGCGTCCTGCTCGGCAGCGACTTCCCCAACATCCCGTACCGGTACGTGCACCAGCTGGAGGCACTGGCCGGGATGGGCCTGGGGGAGGAGTGGCTGCGGGCCGTCTGCCACGACAACGCCGCCGCGCTCTTCGGGCTCGCCCCGGCGGGCTGAGGCGGCCGGTCGCCGGGGGCGCGGTCCTGAGCGCCCCCGGCCCCGGGCCCTTACCTGCGGGGTAATCGACGCCCGGCGGCCGGGCGGGCAGGGTGGGGGGACCCGGCCGGCGTCACCGCCGCCGGGCCCCATCCCCGTCAGGAGGCTGATCCGCCATGTCCGCGAACGCCCTCACGCCCGCCCGCCCCGGCTCCGCCTCCCCCCTGTGGACGGTGCGCGGCGTGCTCGCCCTGGACGCCCTGGTCACCGGCGGCAACGGCCTCGTCTACCTGGCCTTCGCCGGCCCGGTCGGCGAACTGCTCGGGGTCGGCCGCAGCGTCCTGCTCGCCCTCGGGCTCTTCCTCACCGGCTACGCCCTCGGGGTCGGTGCCCTGGCCGCCCGCCGGCGGCCGCCGCGGCTCGCGGTGCAGGCGGTGATCGACCTCAACGCCGTCTGGGTGGTGCTCAGCCTGGTGGCGATGGCGGCCTGGTTGGAGCCGACCACGGCCGGCGCCGTCTGGATCCCGGTGCAGGCGGCGGTGGTGGCCCTGTTCGCCGTCCTCCAGTTCACCGCGCTGCGCCGCCGCGACGGGGGCGGCACCGGGGGGCGTCGCACCTGAACCGGGGTCAGCGCTCCGGGCCGACCGCGTCCTGGAGGAACCGCACCGTCTCCGCGTCGGCCGGCAGGAGGGTCTCCATGGCCAGTTCGGAGACCGTCACGTCCAGCGGCGTGTTGAAGGTCGTGATGGTGGACAGGAAGGACAGCACCCGCCCCTCGTGCCGGATCCGCATCGGCAGCGCGAACGGGGACAGCCCGGCGCCGTCCGCCTGCTTCCCGCCCGGGCCCGGGTCGTCCGCCGCCGTCGGGTAGCCGGCGACCTCCTCGTACAGCCGCCGCAGCGCCTCGCCGCGCAGCAGCTCGATCCGGTGCTCCACCCGCTCCAGCAGGTGCCGCCGCCACTGCGGCAGGTTCACGATGCGCGGCGCCAGCCCCTCGGGGTGCAGGGCGATCCGCATCGCGTTGAGCGGCGGCTCCAGCAGGTGCGGGGCGACGCCGTCGAGGAGCAGCCCGAGCGAGCGGTTGGCCGCCAGCACCCGGAAGGTCCCGTCGACGACCAGCGCCGGGTACGGGTCGTGGGCGGCGAGCAGCCGCTCCAGGCCGCCGCGCAGCGCGTCCATCGACGGGTCGTCCAGTGGCGTCTCGGGGAAGTGCGGGGCGTAGCCGGCCGCGAGCAGCAGGGTGTTGCGCTCGCGGACCGGGACGTCCAGGTGTTCGGCGAGCCGCAGCACCAGCTCCCGGCTCGGGCGGGACCGGCCGTTTTCGACGAAGCTGAGGTGCCGGGTCGAGGAGTCCGCCCGCAGGGCCAGTTGCAGCTGGCTGAGCTGGCGCCGTTCGCGCCAGCCGCGCAGCAGCGGTCCGACTCCGGTACCCGTCGGGCTGCCCATGCCCGCCATGATCGTCATGGCCAGGACGGTACTGGACCGGGCCCGCCCCGGGGGAGAGGGCCTTCCGGCCCGGTCGGCGTGGATTCGGGTGGCACGGCTGGGCGGTGGAGCTTTTCGTTCGGTACGGCTTCGGGGGTCCGGCTCAGACGCCGGTGCTCGACCCCGGCCGGATGACCATCAGCACCACGACCACCGCCCACAGCAGGTTGAACACCCCGGCCGTCATCGGCAGCAGCCGCAGGCCCTGGACGGCCTTGGCGTGCTGCTCCGGTGCGGTGTCGGCGCCGAGCGCGTCCACCGCGGCCTGCTGCCCGGGCAGGACGAAGAGCAGCAGCGAGAGCGCGGCGATCGCGGTGAGCACCATCGAGACGATGATCCAGGACTGCCCGAGCACGTCCATCACCTGGGCCAGGCCGATGCCCATCACCGGCACCGCGACCCCCAGCAGGGCGTAGACCTGGGTGATCCGGTGCAGGATCCGCAGCACGCCCGCGTCCGAGGCCTGGTCCGGCCCGCCGGCCAGCGCGGCCTTGGCCCGGCGCGGGAACATGCTGACGGCCACCGCGACCGGGCCTATGAACAGGACCGACGCGAGGACGTGCAGGCTCAGCAGGAACTTGGCCATGGCGGGGACACCCTTAAATCCGGCGGTGGGCAGCTGGTGCGACGGGCGTCCGGTGGCGGCGCGCCCGCGATCAGGCACGCTAACACCGCTTATCCGGGGGCCCGCCGCGCGGGTGGGCGTGCTCGTTTCGCAGGACTGCAGTGCTCCGCCCTGTTCAGCCCGCCGTCGTCAGCTGGACGATCCTCGGCGCGGCGGTGCTGACCGCCGCGACGGCGGCGCCGTGCTCCGGGTCGGCCCAGTCGAGCAGGTGCAGGTCCTGGTGGCGGCTGCGCAGCGGGGCGCCGGGCGGGACGTCCAGGGGCAGGTCGGACAGGTCGACGGAGGCCAGGGTGTCCAGGGTGGCCCGCCCGATCTTGATCAGCGACTCCTTGCGCACCCACAGCCGCAGGAACGCCTGGTCCGGTTCCGGTGCCGCCTCGACCAGGCGCAGTTCGGCGGGGGAGAGCACCCGGCGGGCGACCGCGCCCAGCGATCCGCCGCGCGCGGCCAGCTCGACGTCCACCCCGACCGGCTGGTGGCCCGCTCCGGCCGCGACCACACCCCGGGTGTGCGACAGGCTCACGTGCACCTCGGGGTGGTCCGGCAGGTACGGCTTGCCGTGGTCGGCCAGGCCGCAGTCCGGGCACTGCTGGGCGAGCGTGAGCGAGGCCGCCGGGACGTCGAGCAGCCGGGCGGCGCAGAGCCGGACCAGCACGTGGCCGGCGGTGAAGTCGATCCGCCCGGACTCGTGCCGGAAGCGTGCGGCGCGCTCGCGTTCGAGGGGGGTGAGCAGGTGCTCGCCCGCTTCGGGGTGCCGCAGTACGGCGTCGGCGGACGCGACGGCGACGAGCGGCGTGCTCTGGTCCTGGGCCTCGGAGGTCATTGCTCCAACCTAACGGGCGCGGACGTCGGGCGGGGGCGGCGCGGAGGTCGCCCGGGCAGGGCCGGTGGGAGGGGACCGCTGCGCCGCGCGGTGGATTTTCGGATCGGATCTGAAGATCTGTAGGGTAGGAATCGCCCGATTTGAGGTTGGATGTCCCGGATCTGCGGGATCGCCAGCAGATGGTACGAACGGGGCAGGTTATGCGCGCCTGCTCTTTTTCCTATGCGCGGAGGAATGTGTCGATGGGTCAGGGCACCGGTACGCCGGATCACAGAACGACCGCCGTGAGAAGAGAACCCGCCACCCGCAGGCGTCGGACCGTCCGGGTCGCCGTGGCGACCGTCGTCGCGGCGCTGCCGCTGGCGGCCGTGCTGACGGTCGGTTCGGCTGCTCCGCTCGCCCCGCCGCTGGGCGCCTGCACGGGCCCCGACTGCCCCGCCACCTGGCCGCCGCCGAACAACGGCGACTTCCCCGGCCGGGACGCCAGCATCAACGTCTTCACCGGTGGCAACTACACCGTGACCGGTCGCGCCGCGGAGGCCGAGGGCAAGATCGTCACGCTGGGGAACCTGACCGTCGAGAAGAACGGCGGCGGCATCTACAACATGGGCGTCGTCGGCGTCGGCTCGCGCGTCGTGCCGCCCAACGGCAGCGACTTCGTCACCACCGGCGGCAACGTCGACGTCGTGACCGGCAACTCGATCCTGATCGGCGGGAGCGACTCCCACGGCCCGGCCTTCGGCAACCTGCGCCACGCGGGCAGCGTCACCGGCACCGTCAGCATCGACCCCACCGGCCAGGCGATCCAGGACCCGAACGCCGCCGCCCCGTACCAGACGGTGCTCACCCAGATCGAGGAGATCTCCGACTGCGTCGGGAAGGCCACCGCGACCGGCACCGTCGACATCTCCTCCAGCCAGGCGACCTTCACCGGCGACGGGACCAGCCTGAAGCAGGTCTTCAACGTCACCCAGAACCTCGCCTCGCCGAGCGGCGGGCAGATCGGACTGGTCTTCGACAACATCCCGGCCGGAGCCACCGTCGTGGTGAACATGCTCGGGGACAGCCCGATCATCAACACCTACACGGGCACCGGCCTGGCCGGGGACCAGACCACCGACATGCGGTCGAAGCTGATGTACAACTTCCCGACCGCGACCTCGGCGCAGATCCTCGGCAGCGCCCAGTTCCAGGGCTCGGTCCTGGCCGGCAACCCGGGCGGCACCACGACCATCGCCCAGCCCGGGATGAACGGCCGGGTGTACCTCGCGGGCAACCTGATCCACACCGGCACCGGCGGCTACGAGATCCACAGCTACCCGTTCGACGGGGACCTGCCGGACTGCCAGACGACGCCGAGCCCGTCGCCGTCCACCTCGCCGTCGTCGTCCCCGTCTTCTTCGCCGTCCACCTCGCCGTCGTCGTCCCCGTCTTCCTCGCCCTCCTCTTCGCCCTCTTCCTCCTCGTCTTCCTCGCCGTCGTCGTCCCCGTCCTCGTCGCCCACGGCCAGTCCGTCCAGCTCGGGCCCGGCCCCGACCAGCCACCACCCGTCCGAGCACCCGACCAGCCACCACCCCGGTGGCGGTGGTGAGTTGCCCTCCACCGGTGCGGGCAACGCCCCGATGGTCTTCGGCCTGGCCGGCGTCGGCCTGCTCGGCCTCGGCGGTCTCGCCGTCCTGGCCGCCCGCCGTCGCGGCCGCCACAGCTAGGCCCTGCCCGGGGCAAGGAACACCCGAGCAACCACAACAACGGCCCAGGCCGCCCGCGTCGACCTCGACCGGGCGGCCTGGGC